>JAADFU010000011.1:17130-17897 GCA_013152715.1 Calditrichota bacterium | reverse complement strand
GCAGCGAGTCTGCCAGAGAACATTTGATTTGAGAGTCCAGGGAAATTTATTTACCGCCAAAGGAAATCTCTATTTTGAACGAAAGGATTACCCACAGGCTTTGTCTTATTATAATGAGGGGCTGCAAATAGGGGAGAAAATTGGTTCACCTGAAAATATCTGGAAAGCCTATTATGGAATAGGTAGGACTATGGAGAAAAAGGGCAAGAATCAACAAGCAGCAAAAAGCTATCATCAGGCAATTGAGAAAATAGAATCCATCCGGGCGAAACTCAAAGCAAATACATTGAAAGAGAGTTTTTTAGATGATAAAATCGATGTTTACAATTCAATGATTAATCTACTGCTTAAAATGGGTCGGAAAAAAGATGCTTATGAATATCTGGAACGCTCAAAAGCCAGAAGTTTTTTAGATATTCTTTCTACCGGTCATGTGAACATTGCCAAAGGAATCACACCCCAGCGTTTGCAGCGTAAGAAAGATTTGGAGAGGAAGTTGAATAAAATTCAACAGGAACTTGCAGATATTTATTCAGAAAATGGAAAAGAGATCAACCAAAATCGGATCAGTTCACTCGAGGACAGTGTGAAAAAAGTTCATTACTATTATGAACAATTGTTGCAAGAGATTCAACTGAAAAATCCCAAATATTCACGCTTAACAGGATTGAAAAAGCCACTGAATTTGAAACAGGTGCAGGAGAGAATTGTTCAACCAGGAACAGCACTGGTTGAATATTTAGTGGGGAAAGAAAGAGTGAACGTCT
>JAADFU010000011.1:13410-17050 GCA_013152715.1 Calditrichota bacterium | reverse complement strand
TCACCAACTGCTTCAGCCTTTCAAAGATGTCAAAGAAGGGCGGATCAAAAATTTTGCCGACATCTATTTTGATCTTAAACTTGCACAAAAATTGTATGACACAATTTTTAAACCGATTAAACCGTACTTAAAAAACAACAAGCAGCTTATTATTATTCCTGATGATGTATTGTACTATCTACCGTTTGAAGTATTGGTAACTCAAATTGAGAAGAAGAAATTTGACAGGAAAATAATTTTTTCTCATTATCAAAATGGTCATTTTTTAGTCGAGCAATACAGCATGAGCTACGCGCCTTCAGCGACTGTTCTTGAGCCTGATTTATTAGAGCGACGACAGCGTCCAGAAAATGAACGATTACTGGCATTTGGAAATCCTGATTTTGGCAGGGCAACTGAAATGGCGATACAAAAGAATGGAGATCAGGGGAGTGATTTATTTAGTTTGTTGTTCCGCTCCAGTCGGGGTTTGATTTTTAGCCCGTTGCCAAAAACAGAGCAGGAAATTAAATCTATCGTCAAAATAATTCAGCCATCGGTTTACTATCTGGAGCAGGATGCCAAAGAGGAAACGTTCAAGCAGGAAGCCAGCAAGTATTCAATTATTCATCTTGCCACGCACTGCATTGTTGATGAAACTCAGCCTATGTATTCTCGAATTGTATTTGCCCAGGACAACGATCCTAGCGAAGACGGTTTTTTAAATACTTACGAAGTTTTTAATTTAAAGCTCAATGCTGGCCTGGTTAACTTAAGCGCCTGCGAAACTGGGTTAGGTAAATTAAGCCGGGGCGAGGGAATTATTGGTTTGACTCACGCTTTCATGTACGCCGGGGCATCTTCAGTGTTGGTGAGCTTGTGGAGCGTTTCTGAATCCACTGCTGATTTAATGAAATATTTTTATCTCAATTTGAAATCAGGCATGAGCAAATCTCAAAGCTTGCAGCAAGCAAAATTGAAAATGATAAAAACGGCCGGTAGATTTAAGAACGGTCAGAGACTTTCTTTTGCTAATCCGTTTTTATGGGCTCCGTTTGTGTTGGTGGGAGAATGGGAATAATTTTAAGATATTACAATTTAAGTTAATGAAAAAATTGGCAACATTAACCCACTCCATTAGACATAGAATTTTAAAAATGTGTTGCAAATCAACTTTTATATTTTTTTCTAATATTATCTTGTTATCCAACAATTTTTTAAAATGATAATTTTTGAAGTATCGTCATCCCCAGATGTTTCTATTGGACATCCAATTGGGTCAACTACCACTATTTCAAACAAGCAGTACACTTTTAAGCGAAATTGACATTCAAAAAACAAAAACTAACTTATCATGGGTTACCCCCCATGATCGGTTACATTATTTTTTCCTTTTAAAAATCTTCCGCAAAGAAATCGGAACATTGAAAAAGAGGTCAAAAATCCAATGTTCCAGCAGCGCCCCGCGCTCGCCAAAGACAGGAATGATGTGCACGATGTTTGTTGCCCAGCGACCCGCCATCAAACGCGACAGAGCGGGAAATTTCGCCACCATCTGAATGGGAAAACCAAGATAGCCCACGTAATGCCAGAAAGAAATCATTGCCGCGACCCAATAATTTTTGACATCGCGCTCTTTGACCATGAGGTACAAAACATAGCTCCCGCGCACTATCGAACCCGGAGAAATTGGCGTCGCCTGAAACACCGCTAAAATAGCGCCGGCATACATCATTCCCTCCTGCCAGGTCTGACCCATCGCAATCATGGCGTACAAAGCCGCCGCAACAGAAATTACCTGAGTCACCGGCAAGGTCGCCACATGAACCGCCACGGATTTCAAATATTTCTGAATGAACGGGTTCTTTATGTTCCGACGAATGTGTTCCGCCTCCTCTTCCGTCAACATGCCTTGCTTGTACCCCGCTTCCACATTTTGCAAGAGCCAGGTTTCACGAAAGGCAGCGTCGCGGTAAAACCGCAGCGGGTAAGTAACTCCGTATTTGAATGAACTCCACGCATAAGTCCGGTCAGTCAAAAAGCGATGCCACGTCGGCGGCAGCCAGCTAAAAAAGAATTTTTGCAGCCAGAAGGAAAAAAGCCGATGCGTTAGCCTGAATGCCCTTCCTTCGGTGACTCTTCCGTCGCGATACCAGTCGATTAACGCATGCGCCGCCTTCGCTTTCACAGTGCGTCGCAAATAGGCTTTCCGGAAAAAAATATTTTTGATGTGCTGACGATAGCGACGATTGCCCCAGAAGCGGCGAATAAATCTTCCCAGAAACGGAAAAATACTAATCAGATAAAACAGCAGAAATTTCAAGCCGGATTTTTCCAGTTTGTCGGCATGTTCCCGGTCAATGATTTCTCGTGTGAGCCAGCCGCGGACGAGGCCTTTTTTCACCGATTTGCGCAGCGACCTTTTGAGAATCAGTTTGAGGCCCTGGCGCGTGAGATCGGGCTGCGATTCGCGATATTCTTTTTCTCTGACCTTCAACTCCTCAAACGCCGGCATCAAATCAGAAAATTCGTCAGCATGAGCTGCGATGAATTCTTCTAATTTTTTCAAATCCCCCCTGTCAAACTGGACAATTCGTCCATGGAACAAGCCAGAAAGAATCAATTTAACGTCGCCCGGGCTCATGGGCAAAAAAGGCAGCAATGCCAGACCGGCGCGAAAGTCGATTGCCGTAATCCCCCCGGCGCCATTTCTCCCGGCGCTAATTCGTTTCAATGCATTGGGCTGGCTTTTCATCGTCCACCATTCGTACTGCCGCGCGAATTCCGGAGCGCCGATTTCGTGAAGCAACGCCACAAACTGCTTCATGAATTTTCTTTTTTCCAGATACTCAAATGATTTCACGGAGCCGTCAGTAGGCAGCACGTCTAACTTTTTCCATTTTTTTCTTTTGAAAATTTCCTCGTCGATCTCAAAATTCCAATTCCTGCCTTCAACCCATTCGTTCACTTCACCGTAGCTGCCGATATTGTTGTCGAAAAAAGTCGCGTAGGTGTCCACGACGCTCAGTTCATCGCCAAAATTCACTTTCGCGCCGCGGCGGATTAATTTTTGCCAAAGAACGCCAGCTCGCGCTGCGGCAAATTGAGTCTGCGCAGCAAACGAGCCCTGAAACCCGAGCCAGTAAATGAAATTGCGAAAAGCAAGGGCAAACCCTGACGGCGGAACGAGAATTTTGATGGCATAGAGCTCCCCAACTTGCAATCCGTCAAATGATTTAGTTTGACTGCCGTCTATCTCAACCAATTTAACGCGATAAACCTGTCCCGCAAAACCGCCTCCGACGAATTTGTCCACCTCAAAAATTGCACGCGCTTTTTCATCAGGGCAGACACCGACGAGTTCCAGATTCAATCTGTCGCTGCGGTCGTATCGGGAGAGCGGATAGGTGATTTCCAACTGCGCCGCCTCCACTATTTCTTCGAGCTTTCGGCGTACTTCGAGAGAATAACCGTCCGGCGACTGACTCGCTGAAACGGCGACGCTTTTCGGCGCTGCAACTTCTACCGTATTTGAGATTGGTTCAGTTGTTTCCACAAGTTCTTCTTTTTTCATACTTTTCCTTAAAATGCTAAAATATTAAAAGCCAAATATAACCAAATGAAAGCGAAAAATCAAGCGAAAAGGATGTTGATTAGTCCG
>JAADFU010000011.1:0-13307 GCA_013152715.1 Calditrichota bacterium | reverse complement strand
TTTTAAACTTTTCATTGCCATTTCGGCAATTACATTGGATTTTTGCATTAGAGACAGTTACTTCTTCCATAAAAGCAACAGCCCCATTCTCCAGAAATTTTTTTTCAAAGATTTCCATTTTTCGCTTGATGAAAATCTCAGGCAAAAACAGTACCATGAATTTTAATCCGTCGTTTTTGGAATATTTTTTGCAAAGTATTTGAAAATTGCCGATTAAAAAAAATTAAAATTTCTATTGACTATTTCCTTAAAAAGGATAAATTATTAGGTTAAGTTTTCCGTGACTATTCAGCCGCCAAAGCTCGAAAGCTCCAAGATTGAATTAAAAGCTAAATTTCTAAAATGATATTTTGAGAAACTGAAGAAGGAGTTGTAGTTTTTCACATTATGTACGCTCTTTAATAGCTTGCGCTTTCTTTCATTTTTTTTAAAGCAAACCGGAAGCAAAATTTTGTTGCATGTTATCGTCTGCATCTACAATTTTTTTACTGCAAATTTTCATTATTGTTTAAAATACTATTTTTTTTCCTTTGAGTCTTTGAGACTTCGCGGCTAAATATTTACAGTTTTCCGCGATGAAAAATGAAAATTGTACTCTTCAAAAAAATCAGAGAAAAATATGGAATTTGATTCTATCATCACTCACAACGATTTGGATGGCATTGTTTCCGCTGCGATTTGCTCATCCGTTTTTGGCATTGACCGCATCAAATTCGCCGGCCCCAACAACATTGCCAACGCAGAAATCACCATCACCAGCAACGATATTGTCTGTGATCTCCCCTATCCGCTGGAGTGCGGTCTGTGGTTTGATCATCACGAAGGGAATCTGGAAGAGCTGCGCTATCGCAACATCGACGTTGACGACATTCCGGGAAAATTTGATTTGCAGCCATCTTGCGCCAGAGTGATTTTTAACTATTTTAACGAGCAGCGCGATTTACCGGAATATTTCGATGAACTTGTCCGGGAAACAGACATCATCGACTCGTTTCAGTACGCTTCTCTCGAAGATTGGCAGCGTGAAACGCCGGCAAAAATAATCGACTCCACCATTCGTTTGCAAACTGAACCATACAAACAAAAGCTGAATTACTTGAGGAAACTGATTTTTCTGCTCAGGGATAATCCCATTCAGCAGGTCATTGAGTTTGACGAAATTCTGCAACGATACCAAAACTACTTGCAGGAAGAAGAGAATATTTTGCAAATCATTCGCCGAAATTCAAATTTTTTGGAGCAAGACAAAAGCAGAGAAATAATCATTCTCGATTTGTCCGGATTTTCCCGGCCGCCGCGAATCATCAAGAACCTGGCGTATCTGCTCTATCCCGAAGCGTTGTGCGTGCTGGAAATCAGACCGATTTTCCGCCGCCAAATCAAAACGACCGACCTTGGCATCTCGCTTTCGCTGAGCATCAATTTGAATAATTCCGAGCTTTCCCACGACTCCGGAGAAATCATGCGCGAACTCAATTTAGGCGACGGACACGCCGGAGCTGCCGGCGGCACGATTCGCAGCAAAAATAAGGCGGAAATGTTAAAAAACAAAACCAAAATCATCAACGAGATTTTCAAACTATGGCAAAATCAAAAATGAAAAAATCGCTGCCAACAATTTTCTTCTCGTTCATCGTTATTTGTTTTTTCGCCGGGCGAAGTTATTCACAGCTTTCCTTCTCTCAGAACCATCCTGAATTAAAGTGGCAGAAAATCGAGACCGCCCATTTCAAAATCATTTTTCACAATGGCGTCGATTCTGTCGCCGCGGAAGTGAGCCGTATCGCTGAAGAAATTTATCCGCAAATCACGCGCGATATCGGCGCCGAGCCGCCCACGCGCACGCCAATAATTGTCACGGACTATCTCGACGAATCAAACGGCCTGACAACGCCGCTGGGGCATTACATTTTTCTCTGGACGCGCGCCATGGAAAAATACACTACCGGCGATGAGGACTGGCTAAAATCGCTCGTGGCGCACGAATTCACTCACATGGTGAGCTTTTATTCAGTGCGCGGTTTCGGAGGCTTCTGGAGCGAACTGATTGCGCTGGGATTTGTGCCCACCTGGTATCTCGAAGGCACGGCGCAGTTTGAAGCGGAAAAATGGTGCGCCCATCGGGACATGCTGCTGCGCGTCGTTTCCTATCATCGCGACTTGCTGCCCGACAAAAAATTGACCGGCTTCATCGCTGCCGACCAAATCGATTCCCGCCTCGTTTACGAAGAAGGGCACTCGCTGGTTAGATATATCGCCCACCGTTTCGGGAATGACAAAATCAAAGAAATTTTTCACAACCTTCGCGCCTTCCCATTCAGTTTCAATCTGGCGCTGAAGCGAGCCATCGGCTTGTCGGAAAAAGAACTTTTTCGCCAATGGAAGAATGAAATCGATGGCCACTACAAAAAACAATATGAAAATCAAATTCCGGTCACTGAAAGCGGCGCTGTCGTTCAGCTTCCGTTTCAGGCAGTGTACAGCGCTCGCTGGTCGCCGGACGGGAAATATCTGGCGTTCGTGGCAGTAAAAGATTTGGAGGCGCACGTTCGCGAGCTTTTTTTGCTGGAACGAAAAACAGGAAAAATCCGGCGCATCGCGTCACCTTTTGTAAATTCAATTTTTTCCTGGTCTCCGCACAGCCGCTACATTGTTTTTTCTCAACAGCACGTTGTGCCATCCGGGTCTGAACTCTTTGATTTATTCCTATTTAATTTGAAAAGACAAAAAATCCGCCAACTCACTACGGCGGAGCGCGCTAATGATCCGGATTTTTCGCCCTCGGGGGAAGAAATTGTTTACACAAAACACGAAGTCACCGGATCAAATTTGTGGGCGCTGAATTTGAAAACCAGGCGCGAAGAGACAAATCACGAAATTTTCTCACTGCAACGAAGTGTTCAGTCCCCGCTGGTCTCCCGACGGAAAAAAGATCGCCTTTTCGCTTTTTGACGATCATCAGCGACGGGACATTTTCTCCGTCGACGCCGACGGCGCGGATTTGACGCCGCTCGTTTCCACTGCGGCAGACGACCGTTACCCTGCCTGGTCGCCGAATGGGAAAAAATTGGCATTCATTTCTTATTCCAACGGCACGCCAAACTTGTACGTGAAGGATTTGCAAACAGGAGAAGTCAGCCAAACCCAAACTCCCGGCGGCGTCTTTTTGCCCGATTGGCTGCCCGGGGAAGAAAAAATCTCTGTTGTCAGCTTCGAAGACCGAAATAAAATTCCCCTTGTTATTGTCGATGTTCAAAATCAAAAATCAGCGCCAAAGAAAAAACTCCAACCGGCGCCTTTTCACACCATCGTCAATCCTGTTTACCAGCGGCGAGATTTCCCGACAGACATGGTCTTTCCGTCGTCAACAATAAAGCATTACAATTCGTTTGCCGGAATTCGCCCACAAATTTTACTGCCCTACGCCGATTGGAGCGAAAAAGGCTGGCAGCCGGGCGTCATCATTCGTTTTGCCGACCCATTGGAAAAACAGGCGCTTTTGACATCTTTCACCTATCGGGCGCGGCCTCATTTTTCGCTCAATTACATCAACCAACAATGGCGTCCCACGATTCAGGCTTATCTGGAAAAAACGACCATCGACCACGGCGATTTTCTGTATTTCAAGGACGGAAGCTCGATTCCGCTGATCGAAGATTTCCGCACCGCTTCTCTCGGACTCAACTGGACGATTAATCGCGGGAAATCTTTACTGGCGTGGCACAATTTGTCGCTGCGCGCAACTTTCACTCATCGCAAAGTAATCAACCAGGCCGATTTTGCCAATCCGGACATCTCCGAAAATTTTTTGCCGTTCCAGGGCTGGACAAACATCGTGACGCTGGGATATTCATTCATCAAATATCGCCCGGACGTATTTTACGACATCCACCCCAAAACCGGCAAAAGCATTGCCGTCGCTTTCAGTCATGCCTCCTCGTATCTGGGCAGCGATCTTTCTTTCAATCAGGCTTCCCTGCTCGGCGTCGTCAGGCAGCAGTTGCCGTTTCTCAAGCATGTAATTGCATTACGGACAGGAATTTTTCTGCGCGAAGGCGATCAGGCAATTCAAAGCAGGCCGGCGTTGGGCATGCCCTACCTGCGCGGCGTCACTTTTTCCCGCGAAGGAACGCGTCAGGTTTTCGCCAATCTGGAATATCGTTTTCCCATCATTCGTGATTTAGGGTTGAAAATCTGGATTTTCTATTTCGAACAATTCTGCGGCGCTTTTTTTACTGACGTCGGCAAAGCCTGGGTCTCCGAGTTCAAAGGCTACCACGGCAACGCCAGGCGCTTTGCTGATGCCGATTGGGTTCAAACAGCCGGTTTTGAGTTGCGCCACCGATTTTATTTTTTGGGAAAAATTCCTTCCGTCATTCGCGTGGGGTATGGCGTGAATGTCAGAAATTTTGATGAGCGAAAATTATTTGTCGCTTTTGGCAGAGTTTTTTAATTTCCCGCAGCGAGTGAAATCAATTACCAAACAGGGAACCTGTTCCGGCTTTTTGAAATTTAATATCAAAAAGCAGCATAGAGTTTTCAAAAATTAATTTTGAAAATTTATTTGACACAACAAATTGCCAATAATTTGACTTTTAACATCAGCTAATTTTAAATCATGGTCGAACTGATTCCTGAAAAATTTAGCGACAGCGTACGTTTTTTTGATGATTTTTTCAAACTAAAAATCAGCCGTGCCGACATGCTCGGACTGCGATTGATTCTGGAAAAATTTTCCGCGTTGCCGTACGAAAACATCAGCAAAATCATCAAATTGAGCAGGACGTGGAACAAAAACGACAAAGTCCGCCTGCCCGATGAAGTGATGAACGACCACGCCGATTTTCATTTTGGCGGCACCTGTTTCTCGCTGACTTTTTTTCTGGAAACTATTCTGCTGCGCCATGGTTACCAGTGCTATCCGGTGATGGGCGACATGAGGGCGGGAAAGAATATTCACAGTGCGCTCATTGTGACTTTCCAAAGGAAAAAATATCTCGTCGATCCCGGTTATTTGCTCAATCAGCCCCTGGAAATTAATCCGCAAAAACCGCGGCTCTACCGGGCAGAAGGCGTCGGTGTGGAGCTTGTTTTTAACCCGCAACTTGATTGTTATCAATTAGTTACTTTCAACAAAGAAAAAATGACCTGGCGCTACAATTTCCAAGACAGAGCCTGCCCCAAAGATGAATTTGTCAAACATTGGGAAGCGTCATTCACCAAACCTTCCATGCACGGCATTTGTCTGACAAAATTAGAAAAAGACGGCATGATTTACATTCACAAAAATTTCATGCGCCACACGACTTTCTCGGACAAAAAAAACTTCAATATTCGCGCTAACTACCATTCCACAATTCGCTCGATTTTCGGCATTGACGAGGAATTCGTCGAACAGGCGCGGCTTGCGCTAAAATTCAATCTGGAAACGGAGCAAAAAATGGGATTATTTATTCCCCGGAAGAAATAAAGCTACGTTAATCTTCACTGCGATAAGGCAATCACTTCCGTCGTGTTTGCGCTCTAAATGCCGGCCAAACCTTTTTTTCCTGACAAATCTGAATTCAAACCACGATCTTCTTTTGTTTCATCAACAGAATTGTTCGCGCGCTTCCTCCATTCAGGCAGTCGAATTAGCTGGCGCACGTCAATATTAATTTTGAAATCAAAATTCGGCTTCAACAATTCCAGGATTTTAAGCCAGAGATGATTTTTTTTCTTCCAGTTGCGATTTAATCGACGAGCGTAAATTCCGATAACAATTTCATTAATTTTGAAACGAAACAACTTTTTCATCAATTGCTTCAGGGAGTAGAATTTTTGATGCCCCCGCATTTGCGCTTGTTGCAATTGCTCCATTGTCATATTTTTTGGCTCAAAAACCGCGTGATGGGCATCGTACAACGCCCAATCGGAAAATTTGATTCTATTCTCCTCCTGTAACTTGCTGTAAGTTCTCGTCCCGGGCAACGGAGTCAAAACCAAAAACTGCACCGTACCAATTGAACTCCTGGCGACGAACTTAATCGTTTCTCCGATGGAATCAAGCGTGTCGCTGTCAAAACCAAAAACAAACATGCCATGAATGTGAATGCAATTTTTACGAAAAACCTCAATGGCGAGCCTGATTTCCTCGACGGTTTGTTTTTTCTTCATTTCTTTCAAACTTACCGGATCGACTGACTCGAATCCGATAAAAACTGTCTCGCAGCCGGCTTTTTTCATTAAATGCACCAATTCCGGATCTTTCGCCACATCCGCACGCACTTGTGTGGACCAGCGAAAGCTGAATTTTTGCTCAATCATTTTTTCCAGCAATTCTCGCGTGCGCCTGTGGTTTGCGGCAAAATTATCATCGTAGAAAAACACAAAATTTCCTTTTTCGTTGTACCGTTTCAATTCCTCAATGATGTTATCTGCAGAACGAAAGCGATATTTTCTGCCAAACATTCCGGTGACCGAACAAAATTCACAATCAAAAGGACAACCGCGCGAAGTTTGCACCGGAACGATGCGATAGCCGTATGTTTTTCGGATGCCATTTTTTATCAATGAAAAATCAGGATAAGGAATTTCGTCCAAATTTTTGACAAAATCAACCATTGAGTTATGGACAATATCTGTGCCTTTTCGAAATGACAAATTTGGCACTTTTTCCCAATTTTTTTCCGACAACCACTGCTCGATAAAAACGGGAAGCGCCTTTTCAGCTTCTCCGCGGAAAACAAAATCACAATGTTCCAACGCCTCGTCTGGCAAATAAGTGACATGAGGCCCGCCCATGAGCACAGGAATTCCCAGAGCGCGCACTTGATCAGCGATAATGTACGCCCGGGTTGCCGTGGATGAAATCGTGGAAATTCCCACCAGGTCAGCAGTTTCCAGCAACTCGAACGACAACTCTTCATTTTCTTCTATTATTACGCGAACATCCCAGTTCATCTGTTTCATCATTGTTCCGAGGATTAAAGTGCCTAATCGCGGAATTACAAATTTGGAAAAAATGTGAAAGTTCGGCGCTTTCGGCTCAATGAAAATGATTTTATATTGTGATATCATTTTTTCCCTTTCTTATCATTTTGTTTTGGCTTTTGTTGCTTTAATTTATTGTTGATATCGCGGATTTCCTTTTCTTTTTTCTTTAGCAGATCTTCCCAGCGGGAAATGCCTTCTTTGAATTTATTTATTTTATCATAAAACTCTTGAATTCTTTGTTGCATAAGTGTCAGTTTGCTGGCAGTTTCATCAATCGCGAAAGATTGAATATCGTTTTGAATCATCAAAAACGTTCGAAATAGATCGGCTATTTCCTTGATTTCATCCAGACTGAAGCCAAATAACTGTAGATCCTGTATCAAATGTCCCAGATAAATCCAATGCTCACTGTACAATCTAAAACCGCCTCCGGAACGAGTATCCGGTTCAATTATGCCTCTTTCTTCCCAATATTTTATCGTTCGCGGATTCAGTCCAAGCTTGTCAGCCAGCCCTCCTACCGTTAAGTATTTGATTTTCTTGCTGTCTGATCGATCTTTTCTCGCGGATGGTAAGCCAATCTTTTTAGCTATTTTCACCACCTCGTCGATGGAGTACCCCATTTCTAAAAATTTTTTTATTTCGTTGACGCGCTTCAGTTCATCTTCTTTGAAAACGAACATATTCCCTTCTGCTGTGCCTCGCGGAAATATCAATTCATTTTTCAACAGTTGCTGGAATAACTCGCCGGAAATATCTGCGCGCGAAACAAATTCTTCCTGTGTGATAATTTTATCAGCTTTCAAAATGTCACCTCACTGTCATTTCGAGTTAGTTTTTACCATACTGTCACTATACGTATATTTCCGTTAAAAGTCAAGTACTTTTTTTATTTGTTTTGATTGACTTGCCTTTTTTCTCTGCCAGTAAAATAATTTTTGCAAATTTCCGACTTTTTTCTTATCTTTGTAAAGATTTAGAAATTTGCAATAGTGCTTTGCAACGACAGTTTTTCGTGCTAAACGAAATGAGGAACTCATGAACTTTGATTTCGAAATTGCTCCGGAACTGAAAGAAAAACTCAAAATCGCCGCCATCGAATTTGAAAATTTAACAGTCCAACAAAATAACAAGCAATTGGCCCGGGAAATAAATGAACTATGCTCCAAATTAATGAAGCAATTCCCTGCTCCAGCTTCAGCCGGCGAAATTTTGCAGCCGATGCGTGAACTTTACCGCAGTTGCGGCATCGATCCGACCAAAGTCAGACCTTCTTCGGAAGCATTGTTCCGCCGAGCTGTCAAAGGCAAAGGCCTGTATCAAGTCAACTCATTGGTGGACACGTGCAATTTGTGTTCGTTGTCATTCATGTTGTCCATTGGGTTGTACGATGGCGAAAAAATTGCCGGGAGAATCATCTCTGTTCGGCTGGGTCAGGCAGGTGAAAATTACCAAGGTATCGGCAAAGCAGCAATTAACTTAGCGGGTAGAATCGCGCTTTTTGACGAGATCGCTCCGTTTGGCAATCCTTCCGCGGATTCGTTCCGTACGCGAATAACAGAGCGTACACGAGAAGCATTGTTTGTCGTATTTGCACCCAAAAGCTATGACGATGAAAAATTAAAACAACACATTGATTTCATTGAAGCAAAAGTTGAGGAGTTTCATGCGGGAGTCAGCGTAACTCATTTTGTTTGACTCGTTTTGGGGAGCCGCTTGATCACCACCACCGTCACATCATCATCCCAGGGAGTGTGGTTTCCGAAATTGAACACTTCATTGAGTATCTCTTTTGCCAATCTTTCCGCGGACAAATCAAGATTATCGACAATGAAGTGTTTCAGCTTTTCTTTCTCAAACGCCTCGCCGAAATGATTTCTGCGCTCAATGATGCCATCGGAATAAAGCACCAGAACTCCGCCCGGCGGGATGTTGGTAAAACCGCGCTGCAATTTCACTTTCGGCAGGGGACCTAAAATCGTGCCGCCGCGTTTCAGCAGGTCGACTTTTTTCCTGTGCGCCAACATCGCCTCCGGATGACCGGCATTAATGTAAACCACGTCACCGTTGTTTTCGATCTCCGCATAAAAAAGTGAAATAAAAGCGGTGGAAAGCGTGCTGCGATGAATGACGCGATTGAGTTTTTCCAGCACCGGCGAGATTTTCATCTCTTTTTCCAGTCCCATACGCAATCCGGTGACGACGTCGCGTACCAATAAAGCTGCCGGCAGTCCATGGCCGCTGGCGTCTCCCACGGCTACGCCGAAATTTCCTTCATCGAAAAGCATGTAATCGTACAGATCGCCGCCGACGATTTCTGCTGAAATTGACTTGCCGTAAATATCAAACCCCGGAATTTCAGGCGGCTTTCTCGGCAACAGACTTCTTTGAATCATTTCTGCCTGATAGAGCGAACTTTTCATCCACTCGCTTATCAGCCGAGCATTGAGCACCTTGCGGATTGTGTTAATAGAAAATTCAATCGCCTCACGCTCCCAGCCATCGTACAATTCTAACACAAATAGCCAGACAATTTCATTTTTTTGTACAGTAAAAGCAACCTGAGGCACAAACTCGTACGGCTCTCTTTCAACGTCTAACAGAAAATCGTCCTCGTGGAAAATGTAGCATCCGTGGCGCAGCACTTCCTGTATTGCGCTCGATTTCAGCGGTAATGGTTTTCTTGCTTCCGCTTGCAAATTATCGCTCTGTACCGGAACAAATTCATCCAGCGCCAATTCATACAGTCTGCCGTTGCGGATGTGCAAGTCTTTGCCAAGCGTGTTTACCAATTCTTTTAAAATCATTGGCAAAATTTTATCGGAGCCGAGTTGATCGATCTCAGCAAGGATTGCGTCCAATTTTCGATAATATTCTTTCGGATTTCTAATCATACAAACCACATCTTCCGTGTTCCGATTTGGGCGAAGCCCTCAATTCATGTTCTGAATTTCCTGCATTGCTAATTCCACAGAGTCGAAATAATTAAAAAACTGTTCCAGTTTTGTCACAGTAAGGGCGCCTTTGATGAAATCATTACATCCGGCAAGCGCTATTTTCTCCCCTCCGCTATTCGTGAAAAGCGTCGCAGCAGTAATCAGTATCGCTAAACCAGTGCTATTAACTCGCTGTACATGAGACAAATCCAAAATAATCTGTTTCGCTTTTTTTCCCAATAAATCGGACATCTGGCGTTCAAATTCTTTGGAGTCAGCAGGTTCGCCCAGTAAAATGCCATCAAAACGAATTACGCCAACGCTCTCTGTCAACTGATTTGCGATATCCATTTTGCCTCCAGGGACTAAAAAATCAAATCCTTTTCAATCATTTACAATCCTTTTATGGACTTGATTAATAATACAAGTTACAGCGCATTTAGTTTCAATATTTTTATTTACAAAATATTAAACTTCAGTAAAAGACTGAACTGTTTTTCTATCGAGCCGCTTGATGATTTCGATGAGCAACCGGAGCCCGTTCTCCACATCATCCAGCGAAACTACTCCCACATGGGAGTGAATGTGCCGCGTCGCAATGCCAATCACCAAGCTCGGGCAACCGGAACGACTGAGATGAATCACTGCCGCATCGGTCCCGCCGCGCGCGATTTGCGACAATTGAAATGGAATATTGCAGCTTTCAGCCACATCAATTGCAAATTCTTTGAGCCCCTGATTGGGAATGTGCGAAGAGTCGTAAGTCAAAATTGTCGGTCCCTTTCCCATGACAGCAGGCGCTTGCTGCGGTTCAACGCCGGGAATATCTCCGGCGATATCGACGTCCAGCGTCAAATTTACGTCGGGCTCAATCACCCACGCCGTGGTACGCGCGCCGCGAATACCGACCTCCTCTTGCGTCGTCGCCGCTCCGACAACGGTATTTGGATGGTCAATTTCATTTACTTTCAGCCGCCGCACAACTTCAGCAGCCAGGTAAACACCGATCCGATCGTCGAAAGCCTTGCCCATGGCGACTTCCATTGTGCCCGTCGATTTTTCTCCCTCGCCAAATTTCTTTCTTTTGAAAGAAGAAAATTCTGAAATAGGCACCGCCGGATCCCCGATGCGAATGCCCAATTCTTCCACTTCTCTTTTGTTGCTGCAGCCGACATCGATGAACATCCGCGTTTTTTCCACGACTTTTGTTCTCTCTTCAGGCGTGAGCAAATGCGGCGGTTTGGCGGCAATGACTCCTTCGACATCTCTTTTTTTCGTACGAATGCGGACTCTTTGCCCCAAAAGCACTTGATCGAACCAGCCGCCGATGGGATTAAAAGTCAAAAATCCTTTCTCGTTAATGCCGGAAATTACAAAACCGACTTCGTCGATGTGGCCTGGGAGCAAAATGACCGGTTTCTCGCTGCTACCCTTTTTCACGAACATCATCGAGCCCAGCTTGTCAAAACGTATTTCATCGACAAAGTCCTGCACATAATTCTTTGTGATGTGGATCGCCTCCCTCTCGAAACCCGACGGCGCGAAACTGTCACAAAGCGCCGCTAAAAACTTCTTTGCATTTTTTTCCATCAACGCTCCTTTCTTTGCTCTGTTTCAAAACGAACGGTGCAATTCATTTTTTCCTCAAAGTAAATATTTTTTCCACTTCCATTTTGCTTCAAAGAACGCAATCAGACAGACTTTCTTCAAACTGGCTGTCAAAAAAAATAAAAAATGACGATTTTTTACAAAATTGTAAAATTGATGAACTTATTACATGCCTGAATATCATTCAAGTTCCACTCGGAGAGTAAAATATTTGCCGCTTTATTTTTTTCCCAAACGCGATTTTTTCCTTGCATTTTTTAGTAAAATGTTTTATATTTAGCCCGCTTATTTGATGGAGGGCGTAGCTCAGTAGGTTAGAGCATCAGGTTGTGGCCCTGAAGGCCGCGGGTTCAACTCCCGTCGCTCTCCCCAACTTGCAATGTCAAAATTTGTCCCCATCGTCTAGTGGACCAGGACTCAGGATTTTCATTCCTGCAACGGGGGTTCGATTCCCCCTGGGGACGCCAAACGAGAAAAGCTGACAGAAATGTCAGCTTTTTCTTTTTTAGGCTTGTCCCACCTAATAAGGTGGATTACACTTTCTGAACATTAATGCCCTGCTTCATCACTTCCCTACTCAATAATTTCTCACATTCGAAATATTCCATTTTTTTCTTGACATTTTTGATTTTCTTGATTATATTGAAAACTACCTTCACTGCCGTTATCCGCAAACAGAGGCAAATATGCCAAATAGCATTGAACAGGTAACTCCAAAAACAAAACCGAAGCTGCTTGATCAGCTTCGTTCAACTATCCGAACGAAGCATTATAGCTACCGAACAGAACAAACTTATGTATATTGGGTAAAACGGTTCATATTATATCATGGTAAGCGCCATCCTCAAACGATGAGTGAAAACGAGATTTCGCAATTTATCAATTACCTGGCAACAAAAGAAAATGTCTCTGCATCAACGCAAAATCAAGCGCTCTGTTCGATTATCTTCCTTTATAAAAATGTATTACATCAAGAAATTGGCGACGTAAAAATCTTATGGGCAAAAAAACCAAGACATTTACCCGTTGTTTTCACTAAAGAGGAAGCAAAGAAAGTATTGGCAGAGATCAAAGGAATAAACCGGTTGATGGCAAACCTACTTTATGGAGCAGGTTTGAGGCTATCCGAATGTCTTCAATTACGCGTTTGCGATATTGATTTCGAATATAAACAAATTACAGTTCGCAGCGCAAAAGGTAATGTGGACCGAAAAACAATGCTACCGGAAAAAATAACCGAACCTTTAAAAGCGCACATCAAAAAAGTAGAAAAACTGCACGAAAAAGATTTGCGGGAAGGTTACGGCGCTGTCTATCTCCCCTACGCACTGAGAAAAAAATACCCGAATGCAGACAAAGAGTGGAAATGGCAATTTGTGTTCCCGGCCACGAAAATATCCACAGATCCCAGAACCGGAATTATGCGAAGACATCATATTTATGAAACAGTATTGCAAAAAGCGGTAAAAACTGCCATAAAGCGGGCGGGCATAACAAAACACGCCGGCTGTCATACTTTCAGACACAGTTTTGCCACGCATCTTTTGGAAGCGGGATATGATATTCGAACAGTGCAGGAATTGCTCGGGCACAAAAACGTGAACACAACGATGATCTACACCCATGTATTGAATAAAGGGGGAAAAGGAGTAAAAAGTCCCATAGATTTTTAACGAACGTATGAAAGCGTAAGCCATGACATATTTTACAAAAAAAACATTACAAGCGGGAAAGCCCGGCACAGAAAAATGGGTAAAAAAATATGGCAATTCGCTCGTTTGCGTAAGG
>JAADFU010000010.1 GCA_013152715.1 Calditrichota bacterium | reverse complement strand
AATACTTCCTTTCAAAAATCTAAATTAGCGGGAGATTGTTTTTATTATATTTTAGAGAAAGAATTCGGTTCCCGCTCGGTGAAAATAAAACTTCTTATTATAGGAAAAAATTAGCAATTATGCAATACAAATTTTTTGTTGAGGGGGATTTGGTGGCTTTGGGGCGAATGGTAAATTTGTCAAGGATTTTGGATAAGGTCAATAATGATTAAAACAACTCCTAATAAAGTTGTGATTATACCTGCCAAGTAAAGTTTTTTGTCTGTCCAAAAATAATTTTTACCTGATCGATTTATAGCTTGTTGAATGGCATTTTTCTCATTCTGATTTACTCGTTCGCCCTTTCTTACAGTTTCGGGATTTAACAAAGGGTAAGCAAAAATAAAAGCGCCTATAGCAGCTAAAATAGTACCAATTATTGAAAATTTATTCATAATAACATCATTACCACTCTAAAATGCTTAGTAGATTACTGTTGTTTATCCCCGATAACCTCAAAAAGCGCTTTTACAATTTTGGGATGTAATATCTTTCCTTTGTGGAATGGTAAAACAAATCTCTCTTTATTTTTTTGATATATTCTATGGCTGCCTCTGCTTCTAATGTGTCGAAACCCGGCTTTGAGAAGCACTTTTTCCGCCTCTTCAACTGTCAGTCTTGGCAGTTTAGGCAACACTAACCTCCAATGACGTTGTCAATATCTCCTTACTTAAATAGTCGTCCATTTCTTCCGGTAATAATGTTTCTAAATAAAGCTGTACGGCTTCTTTTATATTTTCCAGCACCTCTTCCAGAGTATCACCTTGACTGTGACATCCTTTCAGCTCAGGACAAAATGCATAGTATCCGTATTTATCTTTTTCTATTATTACATTCACTTTCATCGCTAATGCCTCTCTTTTGGTGGAGTCGTTATTTTAAAAAAACCACTTTCTATTGAGACTATCTTTTCCTTAAAATAATGACAAAAAATTTCCTCTTTCAAACATTAACTTCAATTTAGCACATTAGTATTATAACCAATAATTTAGAATATGTCAAGTGAAAAATGAGAATTATTGCGCTTGAAAAAGTTCTGAATTGGCTATAGAGCGGGTTTACGTTTTGTTCTCAGAATAAAAAACCCGATTTCTCCCAGAAATCGGGTTCTATATAGGCAACCTTTCAATGGTTATAGACTTTAATTTTCAACTTCACTTCATAAATCGGCTTAATATCCACCGGAATATCGGTCAATTTATCCAGCGCCGCCTTCATCTCTTCAGTCATCACGCCGTAGTTTTTGATTAGTTCTTTAGCAGCGTCATAATTTCCTTCGGCTTCGATGGTGAGCAAAACGTGCGCTAAATTGCGAACGGCAGTTTTAGCTCTTGCCTGATCCACGCTGAATTTTCCTGTAGCCTCGTCGTAGTTGAAGGCATTGTTTTCCATGAGAAAATTGAACTGAATCATGTTCGCCATGCCGTGCGCCTCGTTGATGCCGAAGCGTACCGAGCGGAAAATTCCGCCCAAATATGTCACGTACAGACTCTTTTCCAGGTCCTTGGGGAAAATTCCCTTGTCAATCAAAAATTGCACATTGTAATTGCCGCAGACGTCGGCTTTAGCTTCTTCGATAGTCGAGTAGGTTTCTTTCAGCATTTTGTTAACTGTCGTTTTTTCGCCGTTGGCTAAAGTGAGCGTGCCCGGTCCCAGCCCGTGACTGACTTCGTGCAACAAAATGTGGTTGAAATAGGCGTCGAAAGAAAGAAGCGGCAATTGATCTTTTGTAATCACTTTTTCCATGATCGGCATGAGAATTTTCTCAAATTTGGCTTCCTGCACATTTTTCAGCAGTACCTTTTTGCTACCTTTGGCTTCGCGCACTTTTTCATCATTGGGCAAATTGAAAGCCAGCGTCTGCACTCCGGCGCGCGCGTCGCCGGCAGTGTAAATTTCCTGCACGACTTTAATGGGCGAGGAACTGCCGCGGTCGAAATTTTTGTACTTGTCAGCGTAAGGCAGATTTTTCTCCATGTCTTTGAGATATTTGGCGATGACTTGAAGCTTCTCACTTTCTACAGGATCAACGGCACAAATAAATGCCTCAAACGACGCTTTGTAGCCAAAAAGTTCGTCTTCGTAAACTTCGTACGGGCCAATGACGATTTCGATTTGACTATCCAGATCCATCCAGTCCATGTCGCTCTGGAAATAGTCATTGGAAAGAAACGCCTCGGCGCGGCTGGTGAGGAATTTTTTCAACGATTCGTTCTCAGAGAGATCAGCCGCTTGTTTGAGCAATTTGGCCGCCGGTTTCAGCAAATCTTTGTATGCCTCGGAATAGGGGATTGCTTTGAGTTTATCGCCATCGCGGCGAATCACAGTGAAATTGCTCTCAAAGGCTTCTTTGTCCTCGGGATGATTTTTGAGCCAATTGTGAAATTCATCTTTGGTTAAATCTTCCGGATAAAAATTCGCGCCTTTCGGTTTAGGCTCGGCAACGAGAAACGGCGTGTTTTCGTTCAAACGGTCGAATGGGCCGTACATGATTTTGAAATAATCAAGATACACCTTGTCGTCCGTCTGTTGGGAATTTTTTAAAGCCTGCAGGATTCCTTCGTTTTTAGAGTAAACTTGACGCAAAAAAATCTGGTCGATGTAATTGGCGGCCTCAACCAATTTTTGCATCACTTGCTGATCTTTGTCCGTGAGAATTTTTTGATCATAAGCAATCTCCACGGGCGCGAATTTTTGCAATTGCGCTTTCACGTGATTCACGTCTGCTTTCTCCAATTTGATTTGCTTTTTCTCTCCGCAGCCGATGACGAAAACAAACGTCACTAATATTGCGCTCCAGAGTAGGTACCAGTTTTTCATTGTTTCCTCCGTCTTTGTTATTTGTAGTTTAGATTTTAGCCTAATTCAAAAATGAGCGTGAAAATATTCTGACAAGCTGTCCTTTAAAGTTTCGGAAGGAAATCCGCGATAATCCGCCAAATCCGCGTGATCCGTGGGCCATTGTTTAAATTAAAACTCATTTTCTCTTCAACGCCGACCGAATGCGCCGAATGGAAAAATCGATTTTATTCTCCACGTCGTCGGATAATTTTTTCTTTTTCAATTCTTCCAATGCTACCAATACTCGTTCATCTTTGAATGCCCCCAATACACCAATTGTTTTCTTTAACACTATTTTATTCTTTTCAGCGAGCATGTTGAGTAAAAAAGATTCCGCCTCAGGCTTGCCAATTCCGACCTCGCGAAACAGGCCCAGCGCCAGAGAGCGAATGTAAGGCGAATTTGTGGTGTCGCTGGCGAAGCGCATGGCAATGGGAAGAGACCGCTCATCATCAATAAAATCGAGCACGTAAAATGCCGCCATGCGAACTTTGTCGTTGTCAGAATCCATGTCAACAAAGCGGCTGACAAAATCGAACGTGGAGTCGTCTTCGACATTCGACAGGGCAAAAACTGCGGCTTCGACTACCTGATAGCTGGAGTCGCTTTCGGCGATTTTGCGGAAAAGCGGATTGTATTTTTTGTCGTAATAGCTGCCGAGCGCACCGACGGCGGCGCGCCGCACACCGGAATTTTTGTCTTTGCACACTTGGGCGAGGACCTCGGGCGTGGTCGGAGAGGACAGGTCTTGTAAATCATAAATCGCCGCTTCACGCACGCCGTGAAATGGATCGCAGCGAGCAATTTTTTCCAGCGCTGCGACAACTTTCGTTGTGTCCATCACGTCGTCCGCAAGTTCGTCCAGAGCGCGGAGTCTGCCGGGGACGGTCGGATCGTGTTCCGCCAGATAAAGCCACTCATCCTCGGATTGGAGCATTTGCAGGTCTTCGAGCAAATAATTTGCTTTGTCGAACCGAATCGCCAGCGGACGTTCGGGAAAGGGAATGACAAAAGTGTCCCGGCGCGATTGAATAAGAATCTTCTCTGTCCGGGAATAATTTTCTCCGATGACTTCCACTTCCGTCGGCAGACGAAATGCCAGTGGAATTACTCCGGTCGAATCTTGCTGGGTTTGCTCCACAAAAAGGTAAAGTTTTTTTTCGGCAGGACGGTATTCCCGTAACACTTTCAATTTCGGATGCCCGCCGCGATAGAGCCATTGCCGGAAGAACCAATCCAAATTTTGATGGGTGATTTTTTCCACGGTGCACTGAAAATTCGCTGTAACAACATTTTTAAAGGCAAAATCATGCAAGAATTGATGCAAGCTGGCAAAAAACAGAGAATCCCCGATGATGCGCCGAAGCTGATGCAGCACCAGTCCTGCTTTTTGATATTCGATGAAATCAAACATGTCGTCCGGCGAGAGATAGCCGTCGTACACAATCGGATGAGGAAATTTTTCGTCGGCCATGTCCAGATAAAATTGCAAATCGTGGTACAGCGCGTAATCTGCTTCGTCTTTTCCTTTGTCAAATTCCCGAAAAAGAATTTCCGCGTAGGTGGCAAAGCCCTCGTTCAGCCACAAATTGCGCCAATCTTTGGTGGTGACCAGATCGCCGAACCACTGGTGCGACAGTTCGTGCGAAACGAGCGCGTCGCTGTTTCTGTCCAAATGGGCGCGCGCATCGTGAATGGTGCGATCCGTCAGCGTGGTGGCCGTCGTGTGCTCCATGCCGCCCGCCGGATATTTGTGCACCACAATTTGTGCGTATTTATCCCACGGAAAAGGATAGCGGAAAGTTTTTTCAAAAAATCGAATCATCTTCGGCGTTTTAGCAAAGGAAAATTTTGCCAACGCGCGCTGATGCGGATAAACGTAATAATAGAGCGGCGTCTTGCCGGCGCTGTCGCGGATTTCCGCATATTTTCCGGCGACGAATGAGATTAGATAAATCGAATGCGGTTTGTCTTGCAGCCAGTGAAATGTGCGTGTGCCTGAATGACGGTCGTGGGATTTTTTGATCAGTTTGCCGTTGGACAGCACAAAAAAGGAATCGGGCACAGTGGCAATGATTTCGCTGGTGACTTTTTCTTCTGGCGCGTCGTAACAGGGAATCCAGTAGCGCGCGTCTTCAGGTTCGGAATGGGAATAGATTTGCAGCGAGGCAAATTTTTTAGTGCGCACGGACATGAAATAGACGCCTTTTTTCGGAACGGAAGAATAGCGAATAACCAAATTCAGCGTGTCTTCTTGGGAAAATTCTTCCGGCAGCGAGATCGATAATTTTGAAGAATCGTATTTGAAAGTCAATTTTTGCCCATCTGCGAAAGCGATGCTTTTGATTTCCATTTCCCGGGCGTGTAGTTTCAGCACCCTGAAATTATCGATTAAAGGCACAAGTTGCAAATTTTCAACAGCGGAAAATGATTTCTGTTTTAAATTAAAAGAAAATTTGAGTTTGATGTGAAGAATATCGTAATCTCTATGGAATGCCCGGCCATTTTGCGGCAAGAGGAAAAATGCAACAATGAAAACAAACAGGAGGGAGTTGATTTTTTGATTCGGACCCAGTTTCTTCATCGTCTTTTCAAGTTAATCGTGTCAAACGGAATAAAATTTTTAGTTTAACTGAAAAGAAAAGAGGCATGTTCCATTATTTGAAAATTCTCGTTTCCGGCAAAAAAAAGAGCCAGCGCTGAAAAAATGCGCCGGCTCCTGAAAGGATGCCTCATGGCTGTTCGGCTCTTGTTTTTAGTAGTTTTGTCTCTTTTCAAAATTGCCAATTTGTTAAATTTTCCTATCTGCGACAGAACTCATGAATTGATGTCCGGAACTTTTGTGTAATAGTATTGGTGATTTTCCAGCGAGGAATTGAACGCTACCACCTGATTGCGACCTGCGGCTTTTGCTTTGTACAATGCCCGATCCGCAAGATCGACCAATTCTCGCGCATCCGTGGAATCGCCGGGAAAGGCTGCCACGCCCACGGAAATGGTGAGATTTTTACCCGGCTGGTTCTCTTGTTTGGGAAACCGTTTGCGATCGATTGTGGCGCGCAATTTCTCAGCGACTTGCAGCGCGTGATTTTTGTCAATTTCCGGCAGAACGACGACGAATTCCTCGCCGCCGTAGCGCGCCAATAAATCTGCTTTACGAATATTTGAATCCAGCGTGTGCGCCACTCGTTTCAAAATTTCGTCGCCCATGAGATGTCCGTTGACGTCGTTGAAGTTTTTGAAATAGTCGATGTCGATCATCAACACGGCCAGAGGCCGCTTGTATCGCTTGGCGCGCTGCACTTCGCGATCAAATCGCTCGTTGAAATAGCGGCGATTGTACAGGCCTGTCAACTCGTCGGTGATGGAAAGTTCTTTCGTTTCCCGAAACAGCAATGTCTTGTCAATGACCTTGGCAATCTCCTCGCTGATTTTTTTGAACAGCGAAATTTCATTTTCAGTGAAGGCGCCGGCTGCTCGGCGATAGAGGCTGATAATGCCCACCGGATGATTTTTTCGCAAAAATAATGGAATCACGAGAAACGCCCCCGACGTTGTGCCGTCTCGGAAAAAGCGGTATCTTTTTTGTTTGCTAATATCCGGAATGTAAATCGTCTTTTCGTACATCAACGCTTCGCCGAACGCGTCTTCGCCGAATTTAAACGAAGTCTTGGCTTTGTCGCAGTTGGCGGGGATGCCGAAAGAAGTATGCAATTCAAGCGTAGAAATGGCATTATCGATCAAAAAAATGCCAAATCCGTCGACTTTTAGCGTCTGTTGAAATATTTTTTGGAAAAGTTTAAAAATTTCGTCCAAATCCAGCGTGGCGCTCAGCGCTAATCCGATCTGATAGAGCGAGTACAGCTCTAACATTCGTTGATTCAACGACTGTGTGAGTTCCTGGATTTCCGGGGATTTTACTTCAAGCTCCTGCAGTTGGCTTTTTATGTGCTCAAAGGTCTCGGCCATGGTGCTGTCACTCCCTGAAAAAAATGATGCGCGATCCAGCGCAGGAAAAACCCTCTTTAGCTCCGCAACTGAAGCGTCACTCCTGGCAACTCGACAGATCAGCCAATCAACAGTTTCTCCGCTTGAAGACTAAGCGACAGGATGGGCGGCTAATGAGCACAACGTCCCAGAAAATCAATCAGTCGATTGTACTGCTCTTCAAAATTTATCTGTACGTTCGTCCGAAAAGCAAAATTGTAAAACGGCTCTTTCCGTTGATTGTACAAACACACTTTGAGCGGCGCTTTGCTCTTCTGACTGAGATAACTGCTAACCGGCTGGAAATCCTGATTGAGATCAAGAATCATGTCGAAGTCCGTTGCCGTAATTTTTTCTGTCAACTTTTTTCTCGGAAAACCAAAAAAATTGACATCATCAGAAGTTACAAATATTATGCCATCAATATGGGAGTTTTTTTCGATGTCAATCTCCTGTTGGTTGGTGCAAATAACAACTTTTTTCCCGGGGAACTCTTTTTTAAACTTTTTGAGCAATTTTTTTGCCGTGCTGAAATGGTCTACATTTTCAGGCATAAAAATAAGTACCGATTTCGCGGATGTCAGCGCTGTATTGAAGTTGATAATCGATTCTTTTTTGTGTAACTTTGAAGACAGTCGGAGAATGGATGTGGTAATCTTTTTCATGGGAACTCAATTAAAATTATGAATTTAGTTTGTTAATTCACTGAAATATATTAAATTTTTTCGTCGAAAGCAATAATAATTTTTATCGCTGTTCCTACCTTGCCACAAAATCAGCCGCTGGCTGATTCAATTATTGATATTTCAAGATAGGCTATTTTAACATTTTTAAGCGTGCGAATGTTCCTGATATTTTACCATCGTGACTGGCATTGAATGGCGACTGCGGAAAGCTGATCGCCGTTGATTAAATCCGCCTGGCTTCCGATAGTGGAGCGATAATAGTAATGCGTCTCGCTAAATTTTATTGAAACAGAAGCGAAGGCGGCAATTTTGTAATGACAGACAAGATACCAACGGCTACCCTGTCCGTAGAGCATTTGATTGGTCAGCACGCCGGGGACGTCCCGTTCAAATTGGTAGAGCCGGCTTTCAAAATCGTCGCTGTCAAAAAAACTGAACCGCGTCGAAAATGTCAGCCGCGGCCGCCAGCGGTAATTGATTTCCTGATAGAGCAACGCGCCGTGGAAACGAACGGGCGAAGTCATTCGTGCAGCCGGATACTCGGAAAACGCAACCCAGTTTTTTTCCCAACGAAAACGAAGCTTTAGGTCGCTGGTCGGGCGAAATTCAAATTGAAAACGTAAATTGGATTGCTTTCTCGCGACGACCCATTCGCTCCGATTTCCGTTTTCCAAGCGAACTGTTTCCGTCCTGGGCTTCGAGGCGTGTTTGAAATGCGCGTAGATTTTCATTCGCCGCAGCGGGCGATATTCCACCACCGCAAGGTAGTCGGCGCCGTTGGCGGGTTCCGGCAGGGAGTAAGTTCTCCAGGGAAAAACAAATTGATCTTGGTATAGTGATAAGATTAAGTTTTTCAATGGCTTGAATCTAATGCCAAAATAGAGCCCCCGTTCATTTTGCAGTTCACCGCCGTGCTCGCCAAAACCGCTGCCGTGAAAGGAGTGGAAATCACGGGAGTAGCGGCGAAACAACACTGCCAGATCCACGGTGCGAGTGTCGAAAACAGCGCCTGCGACAACGCCGGAACCGCCATTTTCAGAACGAGCGTATTCGCTGAAAAAATTCCAGTCGCCGAAAATCCAATTGGCGTCCAGTCCGAAGACTTGATTTCTTTTTCCGCGAAAACCGAAGCGATATCGTTCCGCATTAGCCACCGTAAACTCGCGGTTGAATCTGCTGAAATAGCCGGTCAGTCCCACAGACAAATTTTCCTGCGGCGTGATTTGCAGACGGGAGCCGAAGAGTTGTTCCTGCAGTTGATCTTTTTTAGCGCGCTCGTTTTCTGTGCGATGGTAGCCGGCAGTGTAAAAGTTTGTGACGCGATCGCTGTTTCGGTCAATGTTGGCGTCCAATGTTTGAGAAGATGCAAAAAACGCAATTTGGTAGAATTTTGCGCAAAACTGCGAGGCAATTCCCCGAAGTGATGCGTTTTCGTCCACCAGTCTGTAGGGGCGAATGAGTCTGCCGCGTTTTTTTGCGGAGTAAATAGGGTTGCTGCTTTTGTAACGCGCGTAAGGATTCCAGAAAACCAGCCCCTGAGCGAATTCCAGCAAGTAATTTCCGAGGACGATTTTCCACGCTGGCCGGGGAGAATACTCCAGAAAGTACGATTGAAAGTCCGCTAAATTTTTTTCACCGGCGTCCTTTTCCAGCAAACCGCCGGCGCGGATCTTTTCACCGCCGTTGATGATGATGCGATTGTAAATTTTCTCCGGCGACGGGTAGTAGCTGCCGTCGCGATAGCCCTGGCTTTGCTGAATTTTTCTGAAAATGCGAGACCGCAATTCCAACGATAGCGAACGCTTTTCTGTGGGTTTGTTGATCGTCAGGTAGTCGCTCAAAATGGGAACTAAATTCGGATCAAATTCAGGAATTTTTTCAAGGTCGTCCAACGAATGGAAATCGCCGTGTTTTTGCCGATAAGCGACAATCTTTGCCGCCAGCACATCGGAAATCCAGGGCAGCGCCTTCAGGTCGTCTGCGCTGACGCGATTCAAATTCAGCGGATGCGATTGCAGTTCATTGAGCAATTCAATCAGTTCATGATTATCGGAAAATTCGCTCAAATTTTCCAGCAACTGCTCCACATTTTCCTGCTGCGCCAGGCCGGCATTCAGGCCAAACAGAAACGCAAAAATGAATGTCAGCAAAATTGATTTCATTGCCCGCTATTTCCCGTCGGGAAAAGTTAATCTGAGTGAGAATTGATGCGTCACCCCCAAATCAGGATGAAATGTGACGCCGTAATCGCAGATGACGCCCCGCAAGTGAAAACCCAGCCCAAAGCAATAGTGCGCCGGATCGGAAATCACGCCGCTGCGGAGCATGACTTTGTTTCCAAAAACGTACTCGAAACCGGTGCGCAGTTCCGCCGGGAAGGTGACTTCCTTGAAAATATCAATGTTGATGAGAAGATTTCCCAGCGGTTGATAGCTGATTCCGGTGGAAAAATTCTGCGGCAAATGGTCTTTGTTGTAGCGGAATCGGGCGTGATTGACATTAGCGCAGTAAAATCCCCAATTGATGTGATCCGTCAGCGGCGCCAGGAATCCGACGTCGAACGCGAGAGCAAAATCTGAACCGTAATCTTTGATTTGAAGTTTCATGTAATGAACATTTGCCCCCAGAGAAAAATTTCCGAAAATTTGCCGGCTGAAACTGAACAAAAGCGATTGCTCCTGGTAAAGCTCGAAGCCGTAATTTGAAAAACCAATTCCCAGCGCGCCCCATTTTGTCGGCAAAATACCAGTGAATGCCGCCAGATCGAGTTCTTTCATGCCATAGGGTCTGGAATAGGAGAAAGAAATGGCGCGTTGGTTGAAATCTGCCAGGCCGCTCATGTTTGAAAAAATGGATTCGGGATAATTTTTCATGGCTGCTGTCGTCATGCCCATTGCTGCGGCGCGCGCGCCTTGAGGCGTGAGCTCAAAACCGGCAAAAGTGGAGTAAGGCAAAAGAAAAAGGGAACAAAGACCGAGGAAAAGATGTTTTTTCATTGTAGAATATTTCGCTTGATTATCGAATGATTATTTGCTATCTTGTATTAGCGCCTAAAAAATGAACCGCGGAGGTTTTTCCCATGCACAGCAATTTAATGAAAACACAAATAAAAACGACCGTCCTTCCGGGACGTAAATTTTTTCTCTTTTTCCTGACAATATTACTGCTGGCGAGCCCAACCGCGCGGCTGATCGCGCAGAAGGTGCGCGCCCAGGTGCAGGTGCAATTGGATGCGTTGCCCGATGAAAAAAGGCAAAAGCTGCAAAATTTCCAGCAAATATTGAACGATTACTTTAATAATTACCAATGGACAAATGACGAATTCATGGGCGACTTGCCGCTGAATATCCAGATTTTAATGCAGGACATCAGCGTGAGCTACGAAGATCGCTACAAATTAAAAATTATTATTTCCAACAATTCCGATGTCCAATACACAGACAAGCGCTGCCGCATGGAATTCCAAAAAGGCGAAATTCCCATGCACAATGATAATAGCTGGGATTCGTTGACCAGTTTGCTGGACTATTTCACTTACATCGTCATCGGCGAAGAAATGGACAAATTCGGTCACTTGCTGGGAACTCCGTATTTCGAAAAAGCCAAAACGATCGCGGATCAGGCGCGCTTCGGACTGGGACAATTCATCGAAGGTTGGGACCTCAGGTACGAGATGATCGACTATCTGCTGGGAGAAAAATATCAGAAATTTCGCGAGATGAAGGACTTCTATTTTTACGGGCTTTATTTTGCTCAGGACGATGCGGCGCGCGCCAGACGGTACAGCAAAGAAGCTATTCGCATGTTGAAGGAAATCAAGGCCGAAGAAAATCCCAAATATCCGCGAGTTAAAAATTTTATCAATGCCCATTTCAATGAAATTGTCAATCTTTTCAAAGGAACCCATGATCAGGAAGTGTACGATATTTTAGTCGAACTGGATCCGGATCGACAGGATATGTACAATGATATTCTGTAAAATCAGTTCGTTGAATACGGCGCAATCAATTTTTTCGCGAGATGACGATTTTTTCAATTCTTTCAATCGCGGCAAAACTTCATTTTCGACTTGAAAATTTGCGGCGCGGATCGCGATAAAATTGTCTGCTTACCCTGTTTATCGCTGAATGAGCGTCCGCTAATTTCCTGTTTTAAATAAAAATGTAAAATCTCTCGGCAGCGGATTTTGCCACTGATCGGCGCACAGCGTGTCCTGAATCGTGACAGCGTACAATGTGTTCGCGTCCAGCGGCGAAGTTCCCTGATAGACGAGTTGCGTCACGTCGTTCCATTTGAACGACCAATTGCTCGGACGAGGCACGATGGAAAAACTGTTTTCTGTGGCGGCTTGGTCCACCGCTGTGTTAAACGTAACGACAATCGACGTTGTTCGGCTAATTTGCGTGGCGCCGTTCAACGGGTAGTATGAAGTGACGCGCAATGGCTCCGTGCGAAAAGTAAATTCTGATTTCCCGGATAGCGGCGTCCCGTAAAGATCGGCGACGTTTTCCAAATTGTAAATTCGATATTCTGTGTCGCTCGCTAAATAGTAACCCGGCTGAAACGATACGCGCCAGGCGTCGTACCAGCGAAAATTTCCCAACGTCAGCGGCTCTACTGAAAATGCGTCGTCGAAAGTTTGTCGGTCAACCATCGTATTGAATACTAAAAATATTTCTGTTTGCGGGGAAATGTAGGTCGCTTGATCCGGCGGCGTCGTGGAGACCAACTTGAATCCTTCCGTGTGAAAATGAGAGACGACGTCAAAGGCAAGCGTGTCTGCGGAAAAAGTTTTTGCCTGTCGACTGAGTTGGATCAAATATGAAGTATTGCTGGCAAACTCAATTTCCGGAGTGAAGTGCAAAACGCTGCCTGACGGGCGGATTTCCCATTCGTATTTCCCGGCGACTGTCGGCGAAATGGTCAGATTGCTTTGGACGGATGAATGGTTCATCAACTCAGTAAACCCAATGGTGACTGTGGAATTGACGGGAAAGTCCTGTGTGTAATCCGCCGGAAAAATAGAACCCAACTGTTCCGGAAACGGTTTTAGCGTCACGTTCGGCGTGGCGGTTGTTTTTCCCTCGTACACGATAATATTGGATAGCGCCTGACGACCGTAATTTAGCGCTGAAAAGTCAAGATTGTAAACGCCGGGAGTGACGTTGCGAATGATGAAATAGCCGGAGGCAGAATCGGCAGTCACGGAATCAATGGCAGTGCCCTGGATGAGTTTTACCTGCGCTTTTATGCCAAACGGTTTGACGATGCCGACGATTTTTCCTTTGATAGCTTCAGGCGCCAGGGGTTGGTCGTTGGCGCAGCTAAAAAATATCGCTATGAAAATGAGGCTGTAAATTGACAATTTATGTTTCATAGTTCGCCCCTTGAATTTATTCTTCAATCTGAATCAATTAACTAATTATTTTGTTGAATGTCAAGAATTTTTTTTATAAAGTGTAATATTTTTTAGTCCGACGAAAGCGCGTTCATTTGCATTATGAGACGGGTGAGCGGAAAACTATCTTTGCTTCTTTGCGCCTGATTAAATTTTGGAGAAATTTTTTGTTGTCTCAGTTTTTGCTTGCATTTGTAAAAAAATTTATTAAAATTAGGCAAGGGGCATAGTTTTGTTAAAATTCAAAATGGATCAGTAGTTTTTTAATAATATTGTTAGGGAAAAAAGGGAGTTTTCGTGTTAAAAACGCGAACAACTATTTTTTTTGTCAATGTTCTTTTGAATGTTCTGCTTATCCTTTCCTGGAACCGCAGCGACTTTGTCTTTGCTTCGTCGCTGAATTCAGGTAGCAATCATCGATTGATTATCGGTGAAGTGATTGGACGAGTCGATCCCGAGGAAATTTTAGCGCTCATCAAATCCGGCTACTACCCGGTCGCTGAACCCAGTCAGTCGATTAGCTACAAAATCGTTCAGATTGAAAGCGACGAAGTGGTCGTTAAAATCGAATATCCCGGCCGGCAATTTTCGGCTGATAGTCCTCAGCAGCTTGTGTTCAAATTTTTTAATTCGGAGCGCGCGTTAACGTCGGCGCTGATCACAGATCAGATTGATTTTGCGATTACGGAAAGCGATGAAATTGCGGAAGAAGTGGAGAAATCGACCAATTCGGTTTACATCCGACATCGTTTGAAGAAGGCGGATTACGTAAAAATGCTCGCTTTCAACAACGGAAAATTTCCTCTGAATACGCGTCGCGTGCGGCAGGCGCTTACGATCGCTATTGATCGCAAAGAGATTTTTGAAACAACTTTTCGCAAACAAGCTTATTTCGCCGACGGCCCCCTGTCGCAGCAGTCGAAAAATTACGCTAGCGAAATCCGCGGCTACAAGCAAGATCCCAGAAAAGCGCTGCGGCTGCTGATGGACGACAACTGGCACGATCAGAACGGAGATGGGATTCTGGACAAATTGGGCATCCCGTTCCGCATTTCATTGATTTATCCGAAAGGCGTTTTATTGGACGAGCAAATCGCGCGAAGGGTAAAAATTGATTGGAGCAAAATCGGGGTCGAGGTGATAATCATTCCCTTGCCCAAATCAACTATTAAATACAAATTAGCCAGGCACGATTACGATGTGGTTTTGATGGGATATCAATTTGAAGATTCGGCGGAATTCTTCGAGCAAGTTTTCAAATCCACCAGCCCGGGCAATTTTTTATCTTATCGAAATAAAACGGTGGATCGCTATTTTCAATTTTATCACAATGTGGAACAAGACTCAAAAAAGCTGCTTTTTCGCGCCATTCAAACGCAAATTGTCAAAGATTATCCGGCGGCATTTTTATTTTTCCCCTGGCTGGAGCGAATTATTGTCAATACGTCGCGCGTGGCAAACTATCGCAGTAAAGATCAGAAAATTATCCCTTTTATTCATTGGCGCATCCGTTGAACAAACGCGCGGATTGGATAAAGCGGCATCGAGCAAGTGCGACACCAAGTAAGGGCGGAGTTTTGGTTTCAGGTTTTGAAGCATGAAAAAGAACGAAATTGACATAAAGTACCGCTTTATCACCAAACTGTTGATCTCGCACATTTTGATGGCTTCCGTTCCGGTAATCCTGGTAGGTTTTGTGCTCATCGGTACGGCGAACCGCGCGCTTCAACAATCTTACCGTGTTCGCACCATGGAGTTAGTCAAGCATTCCGCCATGGAGATCACCATGACGCTCGATCACGCCGTCCAGGCGTTGCGATTTAATGCGTCTAATTTGTCAAATATTTCTACAAATAAATTGACGCAGGAATTGATAATCAATGAGATTTACAACGAGTTCCCCATTTTTCGTGATTTGAAGCTGATCGATTCCACGGGAAAGATTATTTTGTCGACGTCTTTTTTGGTGGACTCGTCGCAATTTGTGAATGCTTCTTTTCTGCGGTTGTTAAAATCAGGCAATAGTTACCGCTCCGATGTATTCTTGCAGGAAGATCGATTGCCGGCGATGAGGTTGGCGGAGCCGATTTTTCGCTACAATGAATTCAGCGGCGCGCTTATCGCTGATGTTAATTTGAAAGAGATGTGGGATCTGATAGAGAGCAGCGTCTCCGGATCGCAAGCCCAGGCGTTCATTTTTGACCGCAACGGCAGGTTCATCGCCCACTCGGAACGGAAACGGGTCTATTTGGGAGAAAAATTTGAAGAAGGAGACGTGTTGCAAAAAGTGGCGTTGGATTCTATGGGGCAAAGCATCTATGCCAACAAGGATGGCGTTAAAATGGTCGCTGCTTTCATTGGTTTGCCCAAGTACGGTTGGGGTGTTGTTTTTCAACAGAGAAAAGATGTTGCTTTTGCTCTTGCGGATAAAATGAAAAAACAAATTTTACTGTTTGTGGCGATTTTTGTCGCGTTGTCGTCGGTCATCGCGGCGATTTACACGCGTTGGATTGTCACGCCGGTGAATCAATTAATCTCCGGGATTGAACAGTTTGAACGCGGGGACTTGCGCTATCGAATTCCGTTGCTGGGCCGGGATGAGATTTCGATGTTGGCGGAGCGATTCAATGAAATGGCGTCCCGATTGATCGAATTTCAACAGAAACTGAAGCGCAGCGAACGCGCCGAAACGCTTAATAAATTGGCTTCAGTGCTATCGCATGAAATAAAAAATCCGCTGAATGCCATGGTCATCAACATGCAGATCATGGAACGGGAAATGAAGCGGTCAGCGCCGCGATTGGCCAAACTACGCCACTATCTGGAGATCGTCGCGGCGGAAATTCAACGCGTGGACAATTTGGTGAATAATTTTCTGCTGGTGGCTCGTCCGCCAAAATTGGAGCGCAATCCGGTAAATATGAGAAAAATATTGGATGATTTGATAGTTTCGCAGCAAGCCGAAGCGCGACAGGCAGGCGTTCGCGTTAGCCGCCGCTACGCCGTGGACGAAATGACTGTTTTGCTTGATGAAGGAAAAATGCGGCAAGTTTTTCTCAATATTTTTCTGAACGCGCTTCAGGCGATGCCCGGCGGAGGAAATTTGACAATAGAGTTGGGACTTTTGAAGAAAAAGGCAGATAGCGACCAGCCGCAGTGTGCAGTGATTCGTTTTCGAGATACGGGAAAAGGAATTAAAGCGGAAGATTTACCGTTCATTTTTGATTTTTATTATTCCACGAAAGAAGGCGGAACAGGTTTGGGGCTCTCCATCGCTCAGCAAATTGTCGAGGAGCATAACGGTCGCATCGAAGCGGAAAGCGAAGAGGGCGGAGGCGCTGTTTTTTCGATATTTTTGCCAATAAAAAATTTCTTAACTAAAAATTGAATTTTTTCAACTATTGCTTGACAAGGCACTTTTATTTTGCTATATTAAAAACTGCAAGCGAATGATTTGTTTTGCTTTTTTGAGCGTTATTTGTCGGATTCACTCGAAAAAAGCTCCGCTCCCATTTCAAAGAATTCGGCGCATAATTTTGGTGTATCTTCTCCCAAGACAGAAACTCAATTGATTTGCTGATAATTGTCATCATTTTTTGATAAATATCTGGAATAAATAGTGATTTTTGCAATTTTATCGAAACCAAACGGACAATTAATCATCCAAAGTTTAAGAGCAAAGATTCATCAGGTAAATTCAAGTTTCTGTTGTCACGAACCAGAACTAAAGAGGTGAAATTCTAAATTTTAAGCAAAGCGGCGAGAAAACTGAGGATGCAACAAAAGATATCTTCCCTGAAGACAAAGATTCTTTTTGTATTTCCTTGATTTATTTGGAACTTTACTTCATTGATTGAGTATATAATCAAACTTTTTTTCATATTAAACGCTTCTTTAAATAAGGAGAGAAAGGATGTGATGGTCTATGATCACCGTCTTTGTCGGGGAAAATGAATCAATTGATCGAGCAATCCTCAGATTTAAAAAAAAATGCCAGCGGGCTGGTATTATACGCGATTATCGAAAAAATAGTTACTTCCTGAAACCCAGCCAGAAAAAACGCTTGAAACACGGCAAAGCAGTTCGACGTCAGCACCGAATTATGGAAAAGTATGGAACCGTTGAATGATTCAATTTGGTTCATTGAGATGATTACAATTGAATTGGGGTATGTGAAATAACAAAATGGTCGCTGTTCGTGAAACGCCAATTTTAATGGATGCCTCATATTCCATCCACTTTATTTCCTTAAAATTGTTGAAATACAAACTGATTTACCAACGAGATTTAGCGGAGTTGGTACGCAATAAATAAACAGATGCAAACGCTATTAAACTTGTGAATTGGGAGCAATGACGAGTAAGAAGAAAAAATCGACAGGCTCAAGGGGCAAACAGTCCATTGAGAAATATCTTGAGGAGATCGGAAATTTTCAACCACTGAAGCCAGAAGAAGAAATTGATTTGGCAAGAAAGATCCGTAAAGGTGATGAAGAATCTCTGGACAAATTGGTTAAGGCAAACCTACGTTTTGTCATTAGCGTCGCCAAAGAATATCAGGGTCAAGGACTGCCGCTATCTGATCTGATAAGCGAGGGAAACTTAGGCCTGATCAAAGCTGCGCAACGTTTTGATGAGACGCGCGGATTCAAATTTATTTCTTATGCGGTATGGTGGATTCGACAATCCATTTTGCAGGCTCTTGCCGAGCAGTCCCGTGTCGTACGTCTGCCGCTGAACAGGGTCGGCGCCATTAACAAAATAGGCCGGGCTCTGGAAGCGCTGGAAAAAGCGTACGGCCGCGAGCCGAGCATTGCGGAAGTCGCAACAAAAATGGAAATGTCCGACTGGGAAGTCGCGGACGTAGTGAAAACTTCGGCGCGACACCTTTCTTTGGATGAACCTTTCAAAGAGGAAGACGGCAACAGTCTCCTCGACGTAATTAAAAGCGACCGCTACGATCCGCCGGATCAAGATTTGATGCGGGAATCGTTACAGGTCGAGATCGATAAGGTATTGGCTACTTTGAAGCCGCGCGAGGCGGAGATTATTAAATTGTACTTCGGCCTCGAAGGTGACAGGCCGCTGACGCTGGAGGAAATCGGCGAACATTTTAAGCTAACGCGCGAACGCGTCCGGCAAATCAAAGAAAAAGCCTTGCGTCGGCTCAGACATCGCTCGCGATTGGAGCCGCTGCGAAAATATCTTGGCTGATTGAATTGTCTGAATTCAGCGTCCTGATTGTTTTTAATCACGGACGCTTTTTTTATATTAAAATTTGAACCTTGCGCTTTTGACGCCGTTTAATTAATAAAATATTTCAAATCATGAGATGAAAATAGCTCATTTTGCGCGAGGTTGAAGAACAAAAATTTCTATGAAATTTCAGAGGTAAAAAATGATTGAAAGCGGAATTGTCAGAAAAATTGAGAATGACAACGCATGGATTCTGCTACAAAAAGGCGAGCAATGCCACGGCTGTACCGCCTGTCAGGTTTTTGGCGACGGCAGTGCGGAAATTTTGGCCGCCAACAAAATAAATGCCGGTCCCGGCGATAGAGTGGAAATTGAAATTGCGCCGAAGGAACTGATCAAACATTCGGCGGTCATATTTTTGATTCCGGTTTTGGCGCTCATCGTCGGATATTTTCTCGGCGTGAAATATCTCACTGCGTTGTCGATTGGCGAAGAACCTGCCGGAATCATCGGAAGCCTGGGGTTGATGATTGTCTCTTATTTTTTCATCGTGGTTTACGATCGGCATGTGGGGAAGAAAGAGGAATCCGGCGCGCGAATCGTCAGGAAAATTTAGCCACTGCCAGTGGTAAATGGTTCACAAAAAAAATAAAGCAATCCCATAATCGAAACATTTCGGAGCTGTCGTATGGTCGGAACTGAAAAGAAACTCCCTATTTTTTCCATTCGATCAATATTCATCTTTATTTTTGTCATTATTATCGCGCCACATCTTTTCGCTGCCAAGTCTGAAGTGCAAATTTTGCAGGCTGACAATCACAGCGTGCTGCTGCAAATTGCGTTACAATTGGAGAGAATCGATACGGTTGCTGTGAACGGCGCATCATTTCTCAAAATTCAATATCGCAATGCGCTATTGACTGGCGAGCCGGGCAATCCCTGGCTGCCGCGCCGCGTGGTTTCCGTGGGAATTCCCCAGACCGGTGACGCACATGCCGAAATTATCGCTTCGGAATTTGAGGAAATTTCCGGAACCATTGTGCCGGCGCCGCTTGTCAGAAAAGACGGAACGTTGGATTTCAGCGCGGAAAAGTCTGTTTCCGGCAGTGAATCTCCGCGGGTCATTCATCCGCTGGAGCCGGCATTTTTTCGCAATCAGCGGATTCTGCCTGTGGAAATTTTCCCTGTCCAATACAATTCGTCCCGCCGGACCATTCGTCTGTTAAAAAAATTGCAAATTCGCGTCAGCTTTTCCGGAACGGCTGTCACGCCGTCGGTGGCGCCGATTCGCGACAAAAATGAAGAAGAATTTTACAAAGATGTCATTGCTAATTTCAGTCAGTCGAAAAAATGGTTGAAACAGCACAGTCAACTTCGCACGCTGAAAAAGCCGGTACTGCAAGGCGGCGAATACATCAAAATCACAGTGCAAAATGAAGGTTTCTACAAAATTTCCGGCGCCGACCTCGCCGCGCAAGCCGTGGATTTGAGCGCCATCGTCCCGGCGACGCTGCGCATTTACAATAATGGAGGCCGTGAGCTGCCGCGCGACATTCGCACGCCGAGACCCGACAGTCTCATCGAAAATGCAATCTACGTGTCCGACGGCGGCGACGGCAAGTTTGATTCCGAAGACTATCTTATTTTTTACGGTGTGCCTGTCGAATATTGGGACAGCGAATCCGATACCAGTCAATTCTTCAGCCATTACATTAATCATTACACGACGAAAAATGTCTATTGGCTCAAATGGGGCGACGGAAAAACCGGCAAACGAATTCAGACGCGGCGCGCCAGTTCCGACCCGAATGTGATCGCCAATCTGGATTTTTACGGACGTCATTTTGAGGAAGATGAAATTAATAATTTTCTTCATTCGGGTCTTGATTGGTTTGGCAGACTGCTGGCTGGCAACCAAACACAAAATTACAGCGCTTATCTCCCGGCTGCGGAAAATACGGCAGATAATCTCGTGATGCGCATACGATTTTATGGTTTGACCTCTTCTACGCATCGCATTTCCATTTATGTCAATGATCAGCTTTTTGCCACGCATCAGTTTCTGGGCAGTCGTTTTGAAACCATTGAAAAAACCGGTACGGTCAATTTTTCAGAGAGCGGGTACAACAGTATTAAAATTCAATATAATGGCAATAACGCCGAAAGCCAGATGTATCTCGATTGGTTCGAGCTTTTTTACAAAAAGAAATTTGAAGCTGAAGATAGTTACCTCTGGTTCATGCAGTCCGCAAGCGGCGCGCAGAAATACCGCGTGACCGGATTCAGCAGCAATGATATTCATGTTTTTGACGTGACAGATCGCTTTGAAATTGCAGAATTGACCGGAACGGAAATTTCTTCCGGGACAGTGACTTTTGTGGACGATTCTTCCGATACGCTGTTGCGGCAATATGTTGCTCTGACGCCGGAAGCGTATCGCACGCCGGCATCGCTGGAAAAAGTGAATGTGGGAGTTATTCGTTCGCTGAACGACGGCGCGGATTTCCTCATCATCACACACGACGATTTTTACAATGAAATTTTGCCGCTCAAAGAGTTGCGCGAGCAAATGGATAGTGTCAGCACGCAGATTGTCAAAATTTCCGATGTGTACAATGAATTTTCCTGGGGACTCACCGACCCGACGGCAATTCGCGATTTCATCAAATATGCGTTTGACAACTGGTATCCGCAGCCAAAATACGTTTTGCTTTGCGGCGACGGCGATTATGATTATAAAAATTTGAAGGGCAGCACCGACAAAAACTGGATTCCCCCGTTTGAAACTACGGAAATGAACGAAAATTCCAGTCGCGCCACTGACGACTGGTACGTCATGGTCAGCGGAAATGATGCCGCGATCGATCTGGCAATTGGCAGGTTTCCGGTTCAATCGGCGGAAGAAGTAAGAAATGTGGTACAGAAAATTATCGATTATGAAAACTCACCTTTAATTCAATCGCAGAGCGCACTGGCTTTGGATGATTGGAGAAATGTTGTCACTATGGTCGGCGACGACGAAATAACGAACAAAACGGATAATGAAACCCAGCACACCAGAGATGCCGAAGATATCATTGAAAATCTTGTGCCGGATTCTTTTGAGAAGCAAAAAATCTATTTGATTGAGTATCCGGCCGAGCGCGATCCCTCAACGTCCGGCATCATGAAACCAGCCGCGACGGCAGCGCTGCTGGATTGTCTGAACAAGGGCACGCTGATTGTCAATTACATCGGTCACGGCAATCCGACTCTCTGGGCGCACGAGCGATTGCTCAAACAAAGCCGGGATCTGGCACTGATTCAAAATGAGCATCGACTGCCTTTCTGGATTGCTGCCACGTGCGATTTTGGCAGATTTGACGATCCGTTGGAGCAGGCATTTTCCGAGGAATTGTTTACAGAAAAAGATCGCGGCGGAATCGGCTTTTTGAGTTCCACGCGGCTGGCTTACGCTGATCTCAATACAGCGTTGAACCGGCTTTTTTATGTGCATCTTTTCAACGGCCAACAACCGACCGAACGCATCGCAGTGGCGCTGATGAAGGCAAAATTGGCAAATTACAGTGTGACTAACGATCAGAAATATCATATTTTTGGCGATCCGACGATGCGGTTGCGAGCGCCTCGTTATTCGGCACATTTCACGAAGATCCAGCCCGATACTTTGAAAGCTTTGAGCAAAATTCGCGTCGAGGGCTACCTGGGGAAAAGCGAGAATGCATTTTCAAATTTTCAAGGAAAGGCACTGCTCAAGGTTTACGATTCCAAGCAATTCAAAATCTACTACACTGTGCGCAATTCACAAATTCGTTACTACTCGCCCGGGAAAACAATTTTTCGGGGAAATGTGTCGGCAAAAAACGGACACTTTGCAGCGGAATTCATTGTTCCCAAAGACATTACTTACGGCGGCAATTTAGGTCGCATCAGCATCTATTTTGCGGATCAGCAGATTCAAGGCGTGGGTTACCGCGACTCGGTGCCGGTAGGGGGGACCTCTTTTCTGAAAGACGAACAAGGACCCGAAATCCGTATCAGTTTTGAGGGAACCCAATTTTCCGATGGCAAAACCGTTCCCAGAAACTCTGTCCTGGAAGTGGAATTGGCGGACAGCGTGAGCGGCATCAATATCGTCGGCGATATCGGCCATAACATTACCATGACGCTGGACGATCTGGAGGCGGAAAAAATTGTGCTTACGGATTATTTCAATTATTACGAAAATAATTTTCAGGCGGGCAAGGCGCTCTATGATTTTTCCACTCACAAATTGCCGGCTTCGCTGACGCAGAGTGCGGATACCCCCGAATACGGCTTGCCATTGGGAACGCACACGATCACTGTGAAAGCGTGGGATAATTTCAATAATTCTTCGGTGAAGACAGCGACTTTTCAGGTAGTTTCTGAAGATGAGCTTGTGTTGCAGGATGTGTTCAATTATCCCAACCCGTTTTCATCTTCCACAACATTCACGTTTTACGCCAGTCAGCAGTGCGAAGTGAAAATAAAAATTTACACCACGCGCGGCACCCTGATTCAGACGCTGGAAGGAATCGTCGCGGAAGCGGCAATTAATCAAGTTTACTGGGATGGTCTTGATCGCGATGGCGATGAATTGGCAAATGGCGTCTATTTGTACAAAGTAATCGCTCGGGCGCCTCACGGAGACAAAACTATCAAAGCAGAAAAAATCGGGAAACTGGTAATTTCTCGATAAAAAAAAAGAGCTCTCCGTGGGGAAACGAAGAGCCCATGCTCGTATTGCGGAACAGCAAGAATTCGGGTCAAATTCGCTGTTTCGGTTGGTTTGTTGTGCTTGTAAACCTCCCATTAATGATTACTAAACAGATGCCGTGCAAAGTTGCAGTGCTTTTGTTTGTTGTTTTTTAATATTCAATTATAATGCCAACGAAAAAATCAGCAAAAAATTAGTTAACTCAATTAAAAATAAAATGATAATTCTTGTCATTATTTAACATCTTGAAATTAAAAGAAATAAGGAAAAACAATAGAATTTTGAGTGTATCAGATTGCAACAGTGTTCTATTTTGAGACAGTTTTTTTGACATCTTGCCGCAATATCTCCAACTCAGGGATTTTTCATGCCAAAATTTAAAAGAAACGAAATAGTTGAATTGACAATAGAATCGTTGGCGCTCGGCGGCAAGGGCGTGGCTCACGTTGATGGTTACACTGTTTTTGTGCGGCGAGTTTTGCCGCAGCAGCGAGTCAGGGCGCAAATTGTGCGTTCGAAAAAGAGCTATGCCGAAGCCCGAGTGGTGGAAATTGTCGAACGCTCGCCTTTTGAAATCGAGCCGCGGTGTCGTTACTTCGGCGTGTGCGGCGGCTGTCTGTTGCAAAATTTATCTTACGCTAGCCAATTGCAACAGAAACAGTCTCAGGTCGAAGATACGATCAAATTTTTGGGCGGTTTCGTTAGTGTGCCCATGATGCCCATGCTGCCATCGCCGGAGATTTTTTTCTATCGCAACAAAATGGAATATTCCTTCAGTCCCTTGCGCTGGCTGTCGCGCGAGGAAATTGACAGCGAACAAGAAATTGAACGAAATTTTGCGCTGGGATTGCACGCGCCCAATGTTTTTGACAAGGTCGTGGATATTCATGAGTGCCATTTATTGTCCCGGCAGAGCAATGAGCTATTAAATTTCGTCAGGAGCTTTGCCAAAAACACAAATTTAAAACCTTACACCATAAAAAAACACACCGGCTATTGGCGCTTTCTTGTCTTTCGCGAGACCCGGGAAAAATCGCAAATGATGGTCAACATCATCACTGCTGATGACGCGGAAGGGCATGGGGCAGTGGACGAGATGGCGAGCCAAATTCAGCGTGAATTTCCTTTTGTCACGACCATGGTGCATAATATTAGTCGCAAAAAAGCGCAGATCGCTTTTGGCGATGAAGAGCGGGTTCTTTTTGGCGAAGGATTTATCGAAGAAAAGTTAGGAGACAGAATATTTCGCATTTCAGCGAATTCATTTTTTCAGACGAATTCCCGACAGGCGGAGCGATTGTACCAACTGGTCGTTGAACGAGGCGATTTTCAGGGGAGTGAAATTGTGTACGACCTCTATTCCGGCACCGGCAGCATCGGCATTTTCATCGCCGATAAGGTGAAAAAGGTAGTCGGCTTTGAAATCATCGCTGCCGCTGTCCACGATGCGCGCAAAAACGCCAGGCGCAATCAAATCGAAAATTGTGAATTTGTGCTGGGAGACATCAAAGATCAGGTGTTGAATACGGCGGAATTAATAAAAAATTTCGGCAAACCGGATGTGATCATCATTGACCCGCCTCGTTCCGGCATGCACGCGAAAGTTTCGGAGAAAATTATTGAACTGGCGCCAGGGAAGATCATCTACGTTTCCTGCAATCCGGCCACGTTGGCGCGAGATCTCAAAATTCTGTGCGACAAAGAATATCGCCTGACGTCAGTGCAGCCGGTGGATATGTTCCCGCACACGGCGCATGTGGAGACTGTGGCAATTTTGACGAAATAAAAAGCCAGATTTCTTCATTAAGAAACCTGGCTTTTCTATCTTCAAATCACTCACTTGCCGCTTCAATTTTTTTCATTTTTTTTAAATCAAAAGCCAGCTTCAAAATATCAGACATCTCGGTCAAAAAGTGAAACTGCATCTCTTTTCGGATATGTTCGGGAATGTCGATCAAGTCTTTTTCATTCTTTTTCGGGAGCAGCACTGTTTTTATGCCGGCGCGATGAGCAGCGAGGACTTTTTCTTTGATGCCGCCGACGGGGAGGATATTTCCGCGCAGCGTAATTTCACCGGTCATGGCGACGTCAGAGCGAACTTTCCTGTCCGAAAGCAATGACACCATCGCTGTGAAGAGCGTCACTCCGGCCGAGGGTCCGTCTTTGGGGATGGCTCCCGCCGGGATGTGAATGTGAATATCAAATTTCTCGTGAAAATCTCCTTCAATGCCCAGCTTTTCCGCATTTGCGCGAATGTACGACAGCGCTGCATGGGCCGATTCTTTCATCACATCGCCCAATTGACCGGTGAGCGAGAGTTTGCCTTTGCCCGGCATTTTAGTAGCTTCAATGAACAAAATGTCTCCGCCCACCATGGTCCAGGCAAGTCCGACAGCAATACCAGTTTGATTGATACGTTCGGCTGCTTCGGAATAAAACCGGATTGGTCCCAGATATTGCTCCACTTTTTTCGGCGTAATGATGGATTTTTTTATTTTTGACTGATCTTTTGCCGTGGCGACATCTTTGGCAACGCCGCGGCAAATCGCTGCGATCTCTCGTTCCAGATTTCGCACGCCGGCTTCTCTGGTGTAAGCGTTGATGATGGACCGCAGGGCGTCATTGCGGAACGAAATGTTTTTCTCAGTTAAACCGTGCTCCTTGATTTGTTTGGGCACAAGAAATTTTTTCGCGATGTGTACTTTGTCTTCTTCCACATAACTGGGAATTTCTATGACTTCCATGCGATCGCGCAACGCCGCAGGAATCGGTTCCAGCATGTTCGCGGTGGCAATAAACATTACTTTTGACAGATCAAACGCCACCTCAAGATAGTGATCGCTGAAGGAAAAATTTTGCTCCGGATCCAAAACTTCTAACAACGCGGACGAGGGATCCCCGCGAAAATCGTGACCCAATTTATCAATTTCGTCGAGCATGAAAACCGGATTATTGGAACCGGCTTTTTTGATGCCCTGAACGATGCGTCCCGGCAAAGCGCCAATGTAAGTGCGGCGATGGCCGCGAATTTCCGCCTCATCTCTGATGCCGCCTAAAGACATCCGAATGAATTTTCTTCCCATGGCTTCGGCGATGGAGCGCCCGAGCGAAGTTTTTCCCACACCAGGAGGTCCCACAAAGCAAAGAATAGGTCCGCGCATGTCGTTTTTCAGTTTGCGCACCGCCAGATATTCAAGAATTCGCTTTTTGACTTTCTCCAAATTGTAATGATCGGCGTCCAATTTTTTCTTCACTCTGGCAATGTCTAAAATATCTTTGGTGGTTTTACTCCAGGGGAGGTCGATCAGCCAGTCGAGATAAGTGCGCGCGACCGTGTATTCCGCCGACGCCGGGTGCATTTGCGAAAGGCGATTGAGTTCTTTCTTCGCGACCTGGCGCGCGTCTTCGGGCATTTTCGCCTTCTCAATTTTATCGTGCAACTCATCGAGTTCCGATCCTTCGACGTCTTCGCCCAACTCGCGTTTAATGGCTTTCAATTGTTCGCGCAAATACATTTCCCGCTGCGTCTGGCCTATTTTGTTTTGAATGTCAGTCTGGATTTTTTCGCCCAATTCCAACGTTTGTAACAGCTTGTTAATAATGATATTTGCTTTATTGAGACGTTCCTGAATGTCGAACGTATTCAAAATTTCCTGTTTTTCTTCAATCTGTAAGTTGGAAAACGCGGTGACCATGTCCGCCAACATGCCCGGTTCTTTGATGTTGGAAACCATCACTAATTGTTCGTAAGTGATGTCGCTAGACAGATCCACGACGCGTTTGAAAATATTGCGCAAATTAGCCGATAATGCCTCGACGCGTTCCGGTTCGTGAATAGTCAGATCCTCGTTGCGGATCGGATCAAAAACCGCTTTGAAATAGGGCTGCTCCTGAGTGTAGGTGATTACTTTCAAGCGGTGCAATCCCTGAATCAGAATTGTCTTGCTGCCGTCGGGCATATCTATTTTGCGCATGATTTTCGCCGCTGTGCCGATGGTGTACAAATCTTTCGGCGTCGGATCATCTTTCGAAGAATCTTTTTGTGTGATGATGGCAATAATATTGTTTTCCTCGCTCAAATCATTGAGCAAGTTCAAAGATTTTTCCCGTGCCACAGTGACAGGCAAAAATTGCTGAGGAAAAAGCACCTCGTTGCGCAAAGGTATTACCGGCAAAATCATCGGAATCGAAGCTGTGTAGTCTTTTTTATATTCACTCATGGGTGATCCTTTTGCTTCTCAATTTAAATTCTATTTTCAAATTCTGTCTTTTTCTGAGTCCTTCTTGAGAATTTATCAACTGCGTTTCGGCAAATTGTGTGCCACAAGCAGCGCAAAAGTTGTAAGTGCTGCGAATACAGATGATTATAAGAGTTGTTCTAAATTTCAGCAGAGAGAAGAAGGCTGACGTTTTGGCAAATTATTGGCGTTATGTCAAAATGACAGGTACTTTTGACAGGAAATAATAAAGAAATTACTTGAAATTTAAAGAAATCATGCATATATTTCACTATTAAAATTACGGAGAGTTTCAAATGTACAAAAAAATTCTTGTTTTACTGCTTGTCCTTTTTCTTTTCGCGATTTCCTGCCAGCCACTTGCTGACAAAAATGCGGCAAAAAGTGAAATCAAACAATTAATTGCAAAATACAACCAGGCTTTTGACGCCAAAGATTTTGATCAATTCGTCTCCTTCTGCCATGAAAATTTTCGTTTTTTTACTCTCGACGGCCAGGTTCTGGACAAACAGGCCACTCCTTCATTTTTAACGAAAATTTTAGAAGAGTGGGACGAAATTCATTCGCAGGTTCAGAACTTGGAAATTGACAGCGATCGGGAATTGGCGTTTGCGCGCTACACGGTCGTTTACAATTACGAAACGGACGGTTTGCCTAATTCGATGACTGCGCAAATTACGGTCGTATTCAAAAAAGAAGCAAAAAAATGGCAGATGTATCATTTCCACATGTCTCGCCGTTATTTTTAAAATAAAATGATGTGATTTCTCTCCAACTAAAAAATTTCTTTAAGGAGGGCTAATGGATTACGTGAAGGTTTCAGAAAATATTTTGGAGTTGATTCGCCGGACATCGTCATTCTTGCCTCAGGACGTGGAACAAACGCTCGCTTTGCGAAAAAAATTAGAAGCGCCCGGGTCAAAAGCCGATTTTGCATTGGATCTGGTGTTGCAGAACATTGGGCTTGCGAAACGGCGATCTCTGCCAATCTGTCAGGACACTGGTTTGCTCAATTTTTACATCACTTATCCGCTGGGTACGGACATTAATAAATTGCAAAGAGCAATCGAAGACGCGGTAGTGACGGCAACGAAAAAAGGCTATTTACGACAGAATTCCGTGGACAGTCTCACCGGGGAAAATTCCGGAACCAATCTCGGCCCGGGCAGCCCGGCGTTTAAATTTTATCAGGGCGACGCTGCGGAGATTGAAGTGAAACTCATTCAAAAAGGCGGCGGCTGCGAAAATATGAGCGCTCAGTACAAATTACCGGCAGAGTTCAACGGTAAAAAGTACGGCAGAGACCTGGAAGGCGTGCGTGCGTGTATTCTGGACGCGGTGTATCAGGCGCAGGGAAAAGGCTGCAGTCCCGGATTTTTGGGCGTGTGTGTCGGCGGAGATCGCGCCACGGGGTATGAATGGGCAAAACACGAGCTTTTACGTGAAGTAGATGATGTGAATCCGATTCCCGAACTGGCAAAATTAGAAAACCAGATTCTTGAAGAAGCCAACCAACTGGAAATTGGTCCCATGGGCTTCGGCGGAAAAATGACGATTGGCGCGTGTAAAATAGGAACGAGAAATCGTCTTCCGGCTTCGTTTTTTGTGACCATTGCTTACATGTGCTGGGCTTACCGACGACGCGGTGTTGTGTTGAATCAGGACGGCGAAGCTGTTCGCTGGCTGTACCAGGCTCCTGATGAATTTGAAAAAGAGGTGGATTTTCCCGATGACTTTAAAATTGAATCAAAGGCTGTAAAAGTCCTGAACACGCCAGTTACTGAAGAACAAATCCGCTCGCTGAAAGTCGGCGATAATGTGATTATCAACGGTACGATTTTTACCGGCAGGGATGCGGTTCACAAATATTTGTACGATGGCGGGGAATTAGATGTGATCAAAAATGGGATTGTTTACCATTGCGGCCCGGTGATTCTCAAGGAAAATGGCGAATACAAAACCATGGCGGCAGGTCCCACCACTTCCATTCGGGAGGAACCGTACCAGGGCGAAATTATCAAAAAATTCGGCATCAAGGCGGTGATCGGCAAAGGCGGCATGGGGCCCAAAACGCTGAAAGCCTGTCAGGATTACGGGGCAGTGTATTTGCACGCCATTGGCGGAGCAGCGCAGATTTACGCAAAAACCGTCAAAAAAATTCCTCACGTCTATTTGGAACAATTCGGTAGCCCGGAGTCTGTCTGGGAATTTCAGGTGGAAGGATTCCCGGCAGTCGTAACGATGGATTCCCACGGAAATTCGCTGCACAAGGATTTGCTGGAGGCGTCCGGGGAGAAACTGGCTAAATTGCTTAAGTAGGAGATCTCAAATCAAAAACAAAAACCCCCTCTGCAGCAACTTTGCAGAGAGGGTTTTTTTGTTTCTTTGAAGAAATTTAAAGATTCAAAATTAGAATGCGAAATTCAATCCGGCCATAAAGTTGTTCACATTCATCTTGTAAGTTCCAGCCATATTGTCGTATGAACTGGATGTTGAATCATATTTCCAGTCGGCGATTGTACGGTCGCCGAATAGCATTTTTTCATAGCTGGCATAAAATTTGAAAAGACCAAAATCATAGCTGAGCCCCAGATTGATCGAATTGCTTCTGCCAACATCGGGAATCGTAACGGTCATAGTTTCATCCGGCGGGGCTGGCGGTTCTGTGTAGTAACCGGCGCGAATGCCTAATTTATCTGTGACGCAATATTCAGCGCCGAGACCGAGACGTATGCCATTCTTCCAGTTTTCCACTAATCCGGATTTTGTGCCATCGTCCATGTCGATATTGATGACATCCCAGGAAGCCCACTGGGTCCAGGAGAGGTCGCCAGAGAACATCAATTTATCCGTCGCTTTGTAGGCGAAACCTCCGCCAACTGTCATCGGCAGCGGGAGAGTCGCTTTGCCGGGAGCGTCGTTTGCCAACACCATTTTTTGGCCACTGTACAATCCTAAAATTTGTTGTTTAGAGGCGGCATCAATTTGTCCCATTGCTTCCAGTCCATCTAATGTCTGGCTGAGCTGCTGGAAAATTGCAGAACTTATTTTTGCGCCGTAAGTCGCAGCGTTGATTTTTCCGTCCAAGGTCATGTCGTTGTAATAAATTGCCGACACGCCCAGTGACAGTTTTTCGCTCACGTCAAATTTCAGGCCGATATTTGCGCCGAACCCAAAACCGTTTCCGGTGAGTTTCTTTTCGGTCAGAATATGATTGTAAGTAGCGGCATCCAAGCCCATCGGAGCCAGTACGCCCTGCTTCAATGCAGCGTTGCTGGGATCGAAAATGAGCGGATTGGGCGTCGTTACCGGCGTGCGAATAAGAATGTCAGCATAAGTGATGATCGCGCCTACGCCAAAAGAGAGTTTGTCTGTTACCTGATAGGCGAAAGTCGGCTGAATAGCGATGACCTGCAAATCAGATTCGTAATCGATGGTCGGATAGTCGCTGTTGTAAGCGGCTGTATTCATCACATCCCACTGACCGCCCAGACCAAACGGCGCGTAAACAGCGAGGCCGAAGCTCATATTGTCCATGCCATAGACAAGACCGGCAGCCGGAATCAAAAAAGTCTTCGGTTCATTTTCTACGCCACCAGTTCTGAAAACTGAGAACGGCATCACTGAGTTATTTGTGAAAGTATATTCGCCGACTGGGATGATAGCTTCAGATGAAAAGCCAAAGTGCAAGCCTTTAATCTGGGTCAAACCTGCCGGGTTCCAGTACATGGCGCTCCAATCGTTAGCAATACCGCGGAAATTTCCGCCGAGAGCCGTGGCGCGCGCGCCGATTCCGGTCAAGCCCACGCCTGAAGCAAAAACACTACCAGCTAATAAAAGCACGAAAAAAAATGTTGTGATGGATGAAGTTCGTTTCATTTGTTTTGTCCTCCGATTTGGTTTTATGTTAGTTCTGTCAATGTAGCTCGGTTTCACAAAAAGAATTAATTTGCCGGATATCACCTCCCTCATTTTGTTTTTTAGTTATGGCAAAATTAAAAACGTCCATTGACGCTGAAAACATAATGGCGGACAGGAGCCATATTTCTTTCAATCTGGGTGTAACTGTAGTTAAATAAATTGTTTATATTAAAAGACAACGTCACGCGATCCATTTTGTAGCTAACTCGCGCGTCCCAGACTTTTTGCGGGACACGTTTATCCGTTGGGTAAACTTTGACGCTGTCTAATTTGCTGACGTAGCGGAAATCAATGCCGAAATCAAATTTCCCTAAATCAAAATCCACTGAGTTGGTGAACAGATGTTTTGCCCGATAGGCAAGGGGCGCGGAGAAGGAAACTTGCGGGTCTTTTTTGCCCGCTAATTTTTCCGCCCACCAAAACAGCGTGTAATCGCGAGACACATATTTCGGATCAAGCAAAGTGTAGCTGGTTTTGACGTGAATTTTTTTCTTCAACCAGTTGGACTGTGCCATGAATTCCAGTCCGCGTATTCGCGCGCGATCGGCATTAATGAAAAATACCGTGTTTTGTTCGTCGCGATCAGGCTCGATGAAATTTTCGTAATCATTGTGAAACAACGCTAAATCCAACAACAGATTTTCGCTGAGAATCTGATTGATGCCGATTTCGTAAGACCAGGCTTTTTCCGCTTGCAAATCCGGATTGGGAATGATTCTGAAGCCCGAGGTTGTCGTTTCTGTGAACATTTCCGCCATTGTTGGCGAGCGAAATCCTCTGCCGACCGAAGCGCGAAAAGTGGAAAATGGCGAAGGTTTTACTGTAAAACCAAGCTTGGGATTGATTTGCGAATCGTGAATGCCAGTGTCCACGGTGTGGTAGTCGTAACGAATCCCGGCAGTCGCGGTGACGAGCGTACCGAAATGAATTTCGTCCTGCAAATAGCCAGCCCAATTTGTGCCAGTGTGATCGCCAAACATGGCAGAATTTGTGATGTCGTGCACGGTTTCTATTCCAAATGTCAGCGACTGGCTGGATGTGAGCACATAATCCGCCTGCGTCTCGAAACCGATATTTTGCGCCTGAGAGTAATCATCGTTATCGTGATAGTGGTGTTTCCAATAATTTTCAAAGTAGGAAACGCGAATTTTGTAAGTAAAGCGTGGATTTACTAATTGACGAAAGACGCCGTTCGTGCTGAATTTTGATGAACTGGTCCAGTCACCCACTGATGTGACAGGCATTTCGAAAACGTCGTTTTGGTTGCGCCACTGAAAAATTTCGCCGTGGTCGCCGGTGGAAAAATTGGTCTGTAGCGTGAGTTGGGATTGAGTGTCGAAATGGATGTCCATTCTACCGAGTAAATTCCAGTTGATGTAATCGCCGTTTTGCTGATAGCCGGTGGAAGTTCTTCTCCCTGCGGAGAGCAGAATTCCAATATTTTTCCATTTTCTGGAATGGGTCACATCGGTCTGGCTGAAATGCTGCGTTTTGTCCGTCCATTTCCATTCCGGATAATAGGGCTTGTCGTAAATGCCGGTGGAAAATTTCAATTCCGTGTACGGTTCCGAGGATGGTTCTTTGCTGATGATATTAATCACGCCGCCGATGGCATAGGAGCCGTACAACGCGGAGCCGGCGCCTTTGACCACCTCTACCCGTTCGATTTGACTGATGGGAATGATGTCCCATTTGATATCGCCGCTGTCGCCGGGCATCATGGGAATGCCGTCTAACAGCAGCAACACGCGGCTTCCTGCGCCGAGGCTGAAGCCGGAAGAGCCGCGAATATTGACATCGCCATGCATAAAGTTGACGCCTGGCGTGTATTCCAGCACTTCGTTGAGGTAGGTTCGATTGCGGCGTTCGATCTCGCGCGTCGTGACCAGACTCACGCTATTGGGCACATCCTGAAAACTTTGCGCCTTTTTCCCGGCGGTAACGATCAATTCCGGCATCTCCAGTACTGTCTCCGGTAGTTCGAATTTAATTTTTGTGGTCTGCTGATATTTCACTTGCACAGTGACTGTTTTACTCTTGTAGCCGATGATGGTCGCTTTGATGGAATAATTGCCCACCGGCACTTTCTTCAGGAAAAAATGTCCCTGCAAATCGCTCATGGTGCCAATGTTTGTGCCTAAAATGACGATGTTAGCGCCGATCAACGGCTCTTTTGTTTTGACGTCCAAGACGTCACCTTCGAGTGAACCGTGGGTAGAAACCTGCCCTTGCAAGTTCACAACAGCAGCGAAGATGAAAATGAACGCGATATTTAAAAATATTTTTTTCATGATCAAAAATTGTTTTCAATTCATTTTAAAAAGTAATTGTAAAATCAGGCCCGGCAATCGTTGTATCTTCGGCTACGGTGTATGGCGTTTGATCCAGAGCAATGATACTGTTCAAGGAAAAAGAGTCATTAATTTTAAAAAGCAAAACCGCCGTTGCAACATAGTGCGCCGGAAAAGCGTCAATTATGTACTGCGCTGAATCGCTTCCGGCGGGAACGCCGTTGCTGAAACTGATGTCCAACAGGGTCGGGAGCTGTACTGGAAATAAAGAAAATTTTGTCGTGGCAATCACCCTGACGTCCAGCACTGAGTCGGGCCATGTGCCTTCGAATTTGATCGATCCGACAATTTTGCTATTTGTCACCCGATGCGCCTGGGCGCGATTGACAAAAATATTGACGTTTCTCGCGACAGAAGTGTCGGAAGCGAGGACGACTTCGCCGGGGGTGAGCGAATCGGTTCCTGTGTAATGCAAACCACAAATACTGGCGATGGCCCAGGTAGAATTCTGTTCGCGCCAGGCCACGCCGACTAATTTGTAAACGCCGGGTTCCAGATAAAAATCGTAATCGTAGCTGTCGCCGGTGAGAGGAATCGATTCCCCGATAATCAAATCTTCGATTCCCGACGGCGGGAACCGCGTGGCGCCGACCAGACGAACTTCTTCCGCTGGCGCCGGCCATTCGCCGCGGTAGCTAATTGTCCCTTGAATGTGGCTGCGCATTGGTTCTAATCCGTGATCCATTTCGCAGGTTAAAGCAAAAAGAATGAACAGTGACGCTATTAAATATATAATTTTATTGCAAAACGACATTTTTTTTCTCTCTAAAAAAAAATCCATGAACGTATTGTCATGGTATTTAAAAATGAATGAAGAGATAAAAAATTTTATTCAATTGTGGATAATGTGACGCATGTCAGTTTTCCCGGGCAAAGAAAAAGTTTCCTCTTTGTTAGCACTATTGAATTATTACAACATATTAATAAAATGAATATTCAATTTAATGTCAAGGAATATTTGAAAAAATTGAAGTTGTGATAAGTGATTGAAATTTAAAGGGAAAAAGTACTTGACATTTATTGAAAAAATGTTATATTACTGAATGAACGTTCATTCATAGAAAATTTTTATCGGAATTTCGGGTGGAAAATGGCGCGAAAAAAGAGTGACAATGGCGATAAAAGGCAGCGAATCCTGAACGCGGCGGCGCGCGTGTTTGCGGAGCATGGATTTTACAATTCCAAGATTTCTCAAATCGCCAAATTGGCAAAAGTTGCCGACGGGACGATCTATCTCTATTTTGAGAACAAAGACGATATTTTGATTACTCTTTTTGAAGAGGAAATGGGCAAAATTATCTTCGAAATGAAGAAAGTCATCGCTGAAAAGCGAGGATTTGAAAATAAGATTCGCGCTTTCATTGACAAACATCTCAGCTTGATTGGCGAAAACAGGGAATTGGCCGAGGTGATGCAAATTGAGCTGCGGCAGAGTCACAAATTTATGAAGAATTACAGCGGCACGAAATTTAGCGATTATCTGAATATCATTTCGTCGATCATTGTCCAGGGCCAGAAAGACGGCGATGTTGAACCGGAGATTGTTCCGGGCATCGGCAAACGAATTTTATTTGGCGCGTTGGATGAAATTTCCAGCTATTGGGTTTTATCAAAAAATAAAAAATACAGTTTAAAAATGTCCGCCAGACTTATTGGCGACATCTTCATTGCGGGAATTCGGCGAAAGGACAGCCCGGCGTCGGGGCGCGAGAATCGCAATGATTGAATTGGTTTTTGGCAACAGAAGTCGCTCAATTTTCCGCAAAGCAACCTTGAGGTTGTCGTTTTTAATTAAAAAATTATTGACTTTGTGATTTAATATGTTATATTAAAAAAGTTTCAAGGCAATTTTTGACGCTTCAAAAATACACGCACCCCGGAAAATCCGCTTGATGAAAAAAAATTTTGGACATAAAAAACCATCTCACCTTCTAACAATAACTGGGAGAGATCTATGAAGATTATTGTTTGTGCAAAACAGGTTCCGGACACGGAAACGCGAATAAAAATCGCTCCCGATAGCCGGCATATTGAAACGACGGATATTCACTGGATTCTGAATCCTTACGATGAATACGCCGTGGAAGAGGCGATTCGCATCAAAGAGAAAAATCCCGGGACGGCGGTGACCGTGGTCAGCGTGGGACCGGAGCGATCCACGTCTGCGATTCGGACGGCCATTGCCATGGGCGCGGACGAGGCAGTTTTGGTGAAAACTGAAAATGAAAATCCGGATTCCCGCGCGGTAGCGAAAGCGTTGGCGGAAACGTTGCAATCCATGGAATACGATCTCATTTTATTCGGCAAACAAGCCGTTGACGACGATAATCTTCAGGTCGGGCCTCGCGTGGCAGAGCTGCTCAATTTGCCGTGCGTGACTTTTGTTGCCGAATTGGAATTGGGAGACGGAAAAGCTATCGCCAAACGCGAAATCGAAGGCGGCATCGAAGTTTATGAGACGAGTTTACCGGCGATTGTCACTGCAGAAAAAGGATTAAATGAGCCCCGTTATCCTGCATTAAAGGGAATCATGATGGCAAAGCGCAAGCAAATTGACGAGAAACAAGTTGCTCTCGAAGCGCCGGCTGTCGAAGTTTCTAAATATGAATACCCCCCGGCGCGCGAAGGCGGAAAAATTGTCGGCGAAGGCGCTGACGCGGTACCAGAATTGGTTCGCTTACTACATGACGAAGCAAAAGTCGTTTGAAAATTTTGCTCGTCTTTTTTGGCATCCTTTTTTACAGCATAATTTCCGAAAAAAATTCATGGAGGCATAAATGGCTTATTCCGTATTAGCAGTTACTGAACAACGAAATGGAAGTTTTCGAAAAGTGAGTTATGAGATTTTGAGCGAAGCCCGCCGGCTCGCGGATGAATTAGGCGGAGACGTTGCTGCTGCAATTTTGGGGAATGAAATTGCGCATTTAGCGGAACCGTTAGCCGCTTACGGCGCTGACGCGGTATTTGTCGCTGATGATCCGATTTTTACCAACTATTCGCCGGAAGGAAGCAGCAAAACGATCACAGAATTGGTCAAAAAACTTGAAGCGAAAGTGGTGCTGTTTGGCGCTACGGCGATGGGGAAAGACCTCGCTCCCCGAGTTGCTGCCAGATTGGATGTGGGTTTGGCGACAGACTGCGTGGCGCTGCGAGTGGAAAATGGCGAAATCATTGCGCGGCGGCCCATGTACGCTGGGAAAGTCATTGCAGAAATGAAATTTAACACATCGCCTGTGTTGGCGTCGCTGCGGCCGAATGTGTTTGCGGTCACCGAAAAAGATGGCGCGTCAAATATTCAAATTGAAAAGGCGGAAGTCCCGGTCGCGCAGAATGATTTAAAAGCGGTAGTCAAGGAAATCATTGCGCGCAGCGGCGGCAAGTTGGATGTCAGCGAAGCGACAATTGTTGTCTCTGGCGGACGCGGCATGAAAGCGCCGGAAAATTTTAAAATTCTCGAAGAATTGGCCGAGGTACTGGGCGCCGCCGTCGGGGCGTCACGCGCGGCAGTGGATGCCGGCTGGCGGCCGCACTCGGATCAGGTCGGTCAAACCGGGAAAACCGTGTCGCCGAATTTGTACATCGCCTGCGGCATCTCCGGCGCGATTCAGCATCTCGCGGGAATGTCCTCGTCCAAGTGCATCGTCGCTGTCAACAAAGACCCGGACGCGCCGATTTTTCAGAAAGCGGATTACGGCATTGTTGGGGATTTGTTTGAAGTTGTGCCGAAATTGACGGAGGAATTGAAGAAGATCGTGGAAAAGTGATTATTGTTCGCTTTTCGGTTTTTGCTTCTCTGAATGTGCTTTTTTAAACAGAAAGATTTCAATTTTTCAGATGTACCCCATTTTTGAGATGGAGTACATCTTCCCAATTTTATTCCATTCACCAAAACAGGGGAAACAACATGCTTCCATCCCGCGAGGTTTTCTGGAATATTTCCTTTCACAATTTGCTTTATCCGTTAGCGCTCATAGCGATAGTTTTGTTCATTTATGGCTTTTACCGTCGGGCAAAACTCTGGGCAGCGGGTCAGCCGCATGAAATTACCGGCTCCGCAGGGCAGCGGCTGAAATTACTGCTCACTTATGGCATTGCTCAAGGGCGCGTGCTCAAAGAAATTTACCCCGGACTCATGCATTTGCTCATGTATCTCGGTTTTGTTCTGCTTTTCATCGGGACGTTAGTCGTGAGTTTTGATTACGACGTCTGGGGACTCATTTTCGGCTGGGGTTCTTTTTTAACAGGAAATTTTTATTTAATTTTTTCGCTAATTCTGGACATCGCCGGCGGCGCAGCGATTTTAGGCGTGCTCATCGCGCTGTTTCGGCGTTACGTGCAAAGACCTGCTCGTCTGAACAATACAGCGGATAATTTACTCAGTCTGATCTGGCTGCTGATCATTTTGATCAGCGGATTTTTTGTGGAAGGATCGCGGCTGGCAGC
>JAADFU010000009.1 GCA_013152715.1 Calditrichota bacterium | reverse complement strand
TGTTTTGAAAGATGAAGTGCGCGGAACTTTGCAGGAATGAGAGAAATAGTTTTCCCTAAAAATTAATTAAAAAAAGCATTGGGCAGTCGAAAAAACCGATTTCGCTGTTCAATGCTTTTTTTGTGTTTGTAAGAAATTTTTAGCGGCTTGTTCTTCCGTACTTTTTGGGGAGATGTGCGCGGAAGAACAGCAGCGGATCGACAAAATAGCGATCGACTTCCTCCTCAGTGCGGCAGATGTAACTTTTTCTGCGGAGGGCATCAGTCACGCTCAGCGGCGGCGATTTCATGATCTCCAGATGCAAATGGTTGTACTTCCAGCCGAAATAGTCCAATTCGTATTTGTTGAGTCTTCGGGCAATAACAGTTTCCGCGGTGACGCGATCGCCGACGGCAACTTTTTCATCGATGACGTGCAAATAAACGCTCCAAACAAATCCGCCGCGCAGCAGTTTGTGCTTGATCACAATCCTGCGCAAAGGCGGCTGGTCGGCTATTTGCACAACTTGGCCGGCAGCAATCGCATAAATGGGCTCGCCCGGGCCTCCGGGCGCATTAATTTGCAAATCAACGCCAGTGTGCAGATGCACCGGGATGCCGTCATAGGACGGCCGGCGAGCTTTGAAGCCCGCGTCCGGCTCCAGATAAATGGCGGACAAATCTTGTCGATCCGTGGTTTTTAGCGGCAATTTCCACACTTTGGCGGCGTCGAGGTAAAAATATTTCACCAGATACAGAACAGCAAGGGCCAAAAAGAGATAAAATATTCTTCTGAAAAACTTTTTCATCGCTTCACTCGTTTAAGGTTGCAAAGGAAAAGTTTAAATTTAATGTTGCGCAGTTGCAGAGAGTTCCCCAAGGCTATTTCAACTTTAATTTTTCTCATTGTGCGCCGAGACTTTGGGGCAAAATATTTAGCGACTATCGACCACGGAAATTAATAAAAAAATCAATCATGCGCAAGAGCAAAATTTGATAAATTGAATAAAGCAGGGATGGACTGAATGAGCGGCGAATTAATTGAATTGATCAGAAGCAGACGTAGTATTCGGAAATACCAGGATAAACCAGTGGAGCGGGAAAAGATAATCTCCTGCCTTGAAGCGGCTCGGCTGGCACCGTCGGCGGAAAATGTACAACCGTGGCGCTTCATTGTCATCGACGAGCCGAAGATATTGAAAAATTTTACTGACTATGTTTTTTCAGGAATTTATGCGCCGACAAAATTTGCAAAAAAAGCGCCGGTGATCGTGGTAGTTCTGGCGCGATTAGACCTGATCGCCAATCGCATCGGCAAACAGATTCAGGGAATACACTATTATTTCATTGATATCGGTATCGCCGGGGAGCATTTTGTCCTGCGGGCGCATGAATTGGGATTGGGAACGTGCTGGATCGGCTGGTTCAATCCGCGGCGTGCGAGAAAATTTTTTAAAATTCCTAAAAAATACAAAATTGTTTCCCTCATGAGCGTGGGCTATCCGGCACAGGAAAAAGGACCGGTGACAAAACGGCGCGACTTGAATGAAATCGTATTTTTCAATGGTTTGCAAAACAATGGCGCAGAATGAAAATTGAACAGGAACTGATACCCGGCACGTTGATTCGGCGTTACAAACGATTTCTGGCGGATGTGAGACTGGAAAGCGGCGAAGAAATCACCGCTCATTGCCCGAATTCCGGGAGCATGCTTGGCTGCGACGAGCCGGGCAGTCTGGTTCTGCTGTCTTTTCACGGCACAGAAAAAAGAAAATACGCCCATACCTGGGAAATGGTGAAAGTCAATCATGTCTGGGTGGGAATCAACACGCAGCTTCCCAATCGGATCGTGGCGGAAGCGATCAGCGACGGGCAAATCAGAGAGCTTGCTGGCTACCCTGAATTGAAGCGGGAAGTTCGTGTGGGCGAACACAGCCGTTTGGATTTACTTTTGTCAAATGGCGCGGATTTGTGTTACGTGGAAATTAAAAATGTGACGCTAATGGAAAATAATCGCGCACTTTTCCCCGACGCGGTCACAACGCGCGGCAGGAGGCATCTTTGGGAACTGGCACAACTCAAAGCAGCCGGGCGCCGCGCCGTGATATTTTTTCTCATTCAGCGCGCGGACGGAGAAGTCTTTGCGCCAGCGGACAACATTGACGCTGAATATGGCAAGGCGCTGCGCGAAGCGCATCGCGCGGGCGTGGAAATTTTGCCCTATCGGGCGAAAGTGACGCCCGCGGAAATTACTATTGACAAAAAGTTGCGGTTTGAATTGTGATTATTGAAGGCTGTTTCTTAAAATTGAAATTCTAAATTGAATGCGGAAAAGATGTTGGCGCAAGCCACCGCTCAGCAATTCGCTGCTTTGGCAGTTACTAACAAGGAAACCATTTTTGAAATTCAGGTAAAAAATAAAGAAAACGGATTGAGCAGCAGGCTGCGTTTCAGAGTTGGGCTCAATCCGTTCAGGGGCAAAAAATAAAAATAAATATAGGGAGGGACAGCTAATATCCAAAAACATAACTCTGGCGATAACTGAGCACTCCGGCAGCGTCGTCAATTCTGCCAAAATTTCGCCAGCGTCTGATGCGACTCACGATGCAGCGCAGCATTCTCTCGCTTTGAATAGTCGAATCCAGAATTTTTACGTCCGCGACACGACCAGCCGGAGAAACAGAAATGCGGACGGTTACCTTTCCCTTTAGCCCGGGATTTTGGCGCATAGCTTGTTGGTAACAATTTTGAATAGCCCGCGCGTGCGATTGAATGACTTTGGCGACCTGGTCTGCCGGCCGTACTTTAGCAGAGCTTTTCGCCGGTTGGAGCAATTCGTCTCGCTGGTAATCTAATTTTTCAACTTTTTTTTCTTTTTGCACAATGATTTTATCGACTGCGTTTAGCGACGCCATTTCCTCAGATAAATCAGCCTCGACCGACGAACCTTTCAGACGATCAAGCGTGTTCAACTGTTCCGCAGAAATTGGTTGGAACATGGCGCCGCTGGAACGGAAGCGCACCACGTCCACTTTTTCTGTCAATTTTTCCAATAATGCAGCGTTGGCGTCTCCGTTAGCGTAAATTGCGCCAAGCTCTTCTTCGTAACCGGAATTCGAAGATGAGATGATGTATCGCAAAATACCCGTTTGGCTGACCTTCCTCGCTATGGCGCTTTTTTTCAAATCGCTGTTAGCAACGGCCCGGCGTTGTTCCAAAGGCGCGACTCCATAGTGCGCGCGATTGCTCCGAGCGATGGAGATAGCATTTTCCGCCGCGGGCGGGACCTCTTTTGCAGCAGGCGCCGGCGCTTCGCTTTGATCGAGAAAATTGCGGGCATTTGATTCGGCTTTGACTACTGTTTTTCGTGGCAGTTTGTGAGCGTTGTCCAACAGCAGATGAGCAAATTGTTTTTGAATTTTTTCGATATTGGCAGGTCGATCTGTTGTCTTCAGTACGCTCGTAAGAAAAAATATGATGCCGACTTCAACTAAAAAAGTGGCTAATAAAATGCCTAAAAAGCGAACATCAAGCGCCCCGATCCAATCCTTTTTGAATTCTTTGGGAAATCCAAAAATAAAGGTTTCGTCATTGCGAGGCGGCGGCTTAACGGCGAGAATTGACGGTTCCTTGATCGCGATTTTGCTTTTTACGTTATCAGCCATTGTGAATCACTTTCCCAATTTGTAAAAATCGCTCAGGAGACCTTCGAGAAGAACGTGCCGGATGTTATTGAGGTCGTCTTTTTGCTTATTTCACGATAAAATAAATCAAAAAATATGCCAAGTTGCTTGAAAAATTAAAAAAATGATAAGCGTATTTATTTTAAAGAATATAGCCCCCATGAATTACACTGATGCTGATTACATTTTTGAAATCAATTTGTATTGATTGAAAACAAAAACAAAATATTTGTTTCAGCATGTAACAGTTCGCGCAAAAAACAGAGCGATGGAGGATTAACTTGAGAAGAAAAAAAGATTTAACTGACACAACTAATTGCATTCAATCATTGGCGTCAAAGAGGCGCGGGGAACCAAAAAATTTTTGTATAGTAAATTATTTTTACATAACTTGTTAAATCAAATCATTTTGGAGACTAAAATGTTCAATCGAAAAACTTTTTACGCGATTTTCTTTTCTTTAATCGTTCTTTTTTCTCTGGCAAAGGCTCAGGACGATCCCAACATTACCGTCAGTGAGCTAAAGGGCCATATCTATTTTCTGGCGGCGGATTCGCTGCTGGGAAGAAAACCGGGAACGCCGCAGAGCTACCTGGCTGCTGAATACATTAGAAACGAATTCCGCAAAAACGGCTTGAAGTTGCTGGCGGAAGACGGATTTCAGCCGTTCGATGTCGTGACCGACGTGGAAGCTGGCGCTGGTAATTTGCTCAAATTCGATGATTTTTCCGGCGTTGAAGGAAAAGATTTCGTGCCGCTATCTTTTTCCGCTAATGTTTCCGTAACGGCTCCGGTTGTCTTCCTCGGTTACGGTTTTGATTTTGACAACGATTCTCTTGCCTGGCACGATTACGCTGACGCAGACGTCTCCGGAAAATGGTGTCTTATTTTACGCGGCGATCCGGAACAGGAATCGGACAAGTCGCCTTACCTCAATTACACTTCTTTGCGTAAAAAGGTGCTGGTGGCGCGCGACCACAACGCTGCCGGCGTGCTGTTTGTTTCCGGTGAAAAATACGACGACAAAGATGTTTTGCTCGATCTTTATTTTGACAAAAGCACTTCGGACGCCGGCATCGCAGCCTTTCACATCAAACGATCTGTGGCGGACGTGCTGCTTAAAAATTCCGGTGAGACAGTGGCTTCTCTGGAGAAAAAACTCATCGACACTAAAAAACCCCACAGTTTTCCTCTGAGTGAAAAAGTTTCCGCAACCGCAGATGTGGTGAAGAAAATTTCCAAGGCAAGAAATATCATCGCCATGCTGCCGGGAAATGACCCTGTACTAAAAAACGAATACATTATTGTCGGTGCTCATTACGATCATCTGGGAATGGGCGGTCCTGGCTCGGGATCGCGCAGACCGGATACTCTGGCTGTGCACAACGGCGCTGACGACAACGCTTCCGGCGTAGCCGCGGTGCTGGAAATTATTGAAAAATTAGCGAGTGAACGAGAAAAATTAAAACGCAGCGTCATCGCGGTCACTTTTGACGCCGAGGAAATGGGCACACTGGGATCAAAATATTTTGTCAACCACCCGCCGGTGGATTTGAAAAAAGTAAAATACATGTTCAATCTGGACATGGTGGGCAGACTACGCAACGATGAAAAAAAACCGCTTACCATGGGCGGCACTGGCACTGCGATTGGTTTGAAAGAGATGGTCGCTGAAGTGGCCCAAAATGACAAAATCGGCGTGAAAATGTCGCCTGAAGGCTACGGTCCCTCGGACCATGCCAATTTTTACACCCACGATATTCCGGTACTTTTCTTTTTCACCGGCGTGCACGATGATTACCACACCCCTACCGACGACGCGGATAAAATCAATTATCCCGGCGAAAAAACAGTCGCCGACTATGCTGTGGATTTGATCGAAACAGTCGCCAATAAAGAAAAGGCAATGACTTTCCAGGAGGCAGGCCCCAAAGAGCAGCCCAGAGGACGCCGTCGCTTCAAAGTGACGCTGGGCATTGTTCCGGATTATGCCGGCGCGGAATCTGGCGGCTTGCGCGTGGACATGCCGATTAAGGGCAGACCGGCGGCGTTAGCCGGCCTGAAAAAAGGCGACATCATCATTGCCATGGATGGCAAACAGGTAAAAGATATTTACGATTACATGAACCGCCTCAACGAATTCAAGCCGGGACAGCGCATCAGCGTGGAAGTGCTGCGGGATGGGAAGAAGGAAATTTTCATTGTACAACTTTAAAGCGAAAAATCAGAATTTTTGAAAGATGTGCCCGGCTGCTATGTCGGGCATATCTTCATCCTGCACCTAAATTCGTTCGCAAAAATCCAATTATCTTTCAATTGCAATAATTTTCTACCGCTGTCATTTTTTTGATGACGTTCCTCTTCGGCGCGTTTTTCAGCTCTATTTTTAAAATATTAATGACACTAAAAACGCCAAAAATCAGAAGGATTATTAAATGGTTAAAAGCAAAAATCTCAGTCTGGTAGAAGTAATTTCCATGGCAGTCGGCACAATGATCGGCGCCAGTATTTTTTCCATTTTTGGCTTTGGCGCGGAAGTCGCCGGAAAAAGTCTTCCCGAGGCTTTTTTGTTGTCCGGAGTTTATGCGCTGGTTGTTGCCTATTCCTACGCCATCCTCGGCTCAAAGATAGTTTCCAATGCCGGACCTATCGCTTTTATTTTGAAAGGAATCGGGGATAACGTAATTACCGGAGCATTGAGCATTTTAATGTGGCTGACTTATGTGGTTTCGATTTCTCTTTTTGTCAAAGGTTTTGCCGGCTATTTTCTCCCGCTCGTTCATGTTGAACCTACGGTTTTTGCCACCGGAATTGTTGAAGTCGTTGTGATTGCATTCTTTACGGCGCTGAACTTCCTCGGCAGCAAAGCTGTTGGCAGGGCAGAATTTTATATCGTGTTGACAAAACTTTCTATTTTGCTGTTTTTTATTTTAGGCGGAGTTTTGACCATCAAAGGAAGTTACATCCGTCCGGATTTTAGCTATTCGCACTTGAGCGGCATGTTCAATGCCTCAATCATTTTTTTCCTTTCTTACATGGGTTTTGGTCTCATCACAAATGCATCAGAAAATATGAAAAATCCGGAAAAGAATGTTCCGTTAGCCATCTTCAGTAGTATTTTCATCGTGATGATTATCTACATTTCGATTTCGCTGGTCACTCTGGGGAACTTGCCGCTGCAAGATATCATCAAGGCTCAGGAAAATGCCCTCGCTGAAGCTGCCAGGCCTTTTCTGGGCAATTTTGGTTTTCTGCTCATTTCCATCGGGGCGCTGTTTTCCATTTCATCGGCGTTGAACGCCACGATTTTTGGCGGCGCCAATGTCGCCTACTCTCTGGCCAAAGACGGCGAATTGCCCGAATTTTTTGAAAGAAAAGTCTGGTTCAAATCAACGGAAGGATTATACATTACCGCCGGCGTCAGCCTCTTTTTCGCTCTGTTTTTTGATTTGGGAGAAATTGCGACCATTACGAGCACCGTTTTTACTGTCATTTACATTTTTGTTTTGGTTTCTCATCTCAAATTACGAAAAGAATTTGGTGGCAATAAAATTCTGCTTTCTTTTAATTTGACAATTCTTCTGATGGTTTTTGTTGCGCTAATGAACTATCAATTTCGCACGCAAAGAGGTGCATTCTTTGCCAGCATTTTCACTTTTTTAACAGCAGTGCTGATTGAATTTATTTATCGTAAAATTAAAAACAGAAACTTCAGCAAAAAATAAATTTGCGCAGCTTCCCTGAAAAGCCGCTTTAAGATTGTGAAGGTGATTTATGAAAAATTTACTTCTTCTGCCTGAGCTTCGTGAATTGCTTGAAAATAATGACACTGAAATTCTGAAAGAATTTTGCGAATCCAGCCATCCTGCCGAGGTCGCGGATTTTATTTCGGGGTTGGAGCCGCAAGAAATTTGGCAAATTCTTCTGATGGTGCAGTCCGATATCCGTATTGAAATATTCAGCTATCTGCCTGAAGACATCCAGCTTGATATTGCTCAGAAATTGAATCGCAAAGAGCTTTCCGTTCTTTTCACAGATTTGCCGCCTGATGAGCGCGTTGATTTGTTCAAAAAATTGACTCCGGAAATTCAATCCTCGTTGCTGCCGGCGTTGGCACAAGCGGAAAGAGAAGATATTCGCAGACTGGCTTCTTACCCCGAGGGAACAGCAGGCTCGGTGATGACTTCCGATTACGCAACTCTTTTTCCGGATCAAACAGTCTCCGCGGCGATAGATACTCTTAGATTAGAAGCGCCGGATAAAGAGACAATTTATTACGCTTATATTGTTGACGAACAGCGGCGTTTAATCGGTTTTATTTCGTTGAAAGATTTAATTCTTGCCAACCCCAAAGCGCGGGTGAAAAATATTATGCATAAAGACGTAATTTATGCAAATGTCGATGACGATCAGGAAGAGGCGGCTCTCAAAATTCAAAAATATGATTTAATCGCATTGCCGGTGGTGAATGACGAAAATATTTTGGTGGGAATTATTACTCACGATGACGCCATCGATATTATCACTCAAGAGCACACCGAAGACATGGAAAAATTGATGGCAATCACCGGCGCGCACGAGGCAGGAGTCTATTTGCGGACATCTTCGTGGAGACATTTCAAAAACAGAGCCTACTGGATTGTCGGCTTGGCTGCTCTGGGCTTAGTTTCAGGAATGATTATCCATAGTTTTGAGTCAACGTTGATGCACATGATGATTTTAGCCCTTTACATGCCCATGGTCGCCGATACCGGAGGAAATACGGGTAGCCAGTCGGCTACTGTCGTTGTCAGAGCCCTGGCTTTGAAAGAAATTTCACCGAGAGATTTTTTCAAAGTCATTTTCAAAGAATTCAAGATAGCCATATTGCTGGCGTTTGTTTTAGGTCTTCTGTCGTGGTTGAAGGTGATGTTTCTCTCCCAGGGAACGGCTATTCCCTCAGGATTTTCTTTATCTTATATCGGCTTTGCCATCGCTGTTGCGCTGAGCCTGCAAGTCATCACGGCAACTTTAATCGGAGCAGTTCTTCCGCTCATTGCTGCCAAGCTAAAACTTGACCCTGCCGTTGTCGCGAGCCCGGCTTTGACAACGATTGTTGACATTACGGGATTGATTATCTATTTTTCGATGGCAAAGTTAATTCTGGGGTTTTAGAAAAAATAATGCTAATGGCCAGCTAACTTAAAGAGCTAATTTATTGAGTTTAAAAGGCTGACGTCTTAAAAGAAGGAAAAGTTTACCCACAAAATATTTTGAGAAATCCAGCGTTTTGGGATGTTTAAAAATAACGCTTTTAAACAAACACCCCTTCTCCCTTACTCCGAATGAGCAAATACAAAAAGAAAGGTCCACCCAGCAGGGAAGTAATCACTCCCACAGGAATTTCCGCCGGTGAGATGAGCGTTCGGGCTAAAATGTCGCAAAAGAGGAGAAACGCGCCGCCGAAAAAGAAGGTAACTGGCGCAAGAAAGCGGTGGTCGTTGCCCACTAACAGCCGGCAAATGTGCGGCGCCATCATTCCGACAAAACCGATGGGACCGCTGATTGCGACAACGCTTCCGACCATCAGGGAAATGGCAAAAAAGAGAAATATCTTCAATTTTTGAACATCGCTGCCACGGCTCAGCGCGATGTCTTCGCCCAACGAGAGTAAATTGATTTCGTGGGTCAGGAAAAAAATAATCAGTGAGCCGAAAAAAACGACCGGCAGCAAAGTGAGCACAGGTCGGAAACCAATCATTTCAAATCCACCCATGAGCCAGCGGATAATTTGAAACGAGCGACTGAAATCGCTCAAATACTGGATGAACAGGATCAGGCTGGAAAAGAAAAAGTTGATCGCCACACCGGCGATGAGCATGCTGTTGGTGGTGAAGCCTTTTTTGAGCCGGGAAATTCCGTAAACAAAGATGACGGAAAGAAAAGCGCCGAGAAAAGCGAAAAGGATTTGTCCCGAAAATCCCAAAAATGCAAAAAACAGCCCGATTTTAACGTAAATCGCTGCGCCGAAAGCCGCTCCGCTGGACACGCCCAAAGTGAACGGTGTTGCCAGCGGATTGCGAAACATCGCCTGAAAAACCATGCCGCTGATCGCGAGGGCGGCTCCTGCCAGAAACGCTGTCAATACCCGGGGCAACCGAATTTTCCAGAAGACATCGGAATACACCTGATCGCCAGAGCGGGAAAAAATGTCGGTTAAGCTGATCGATTGCATGCCGATGAAAGGGGCGAGTAATAAAACCGCCAGCGAAAAAATAATGAGTCCGTAAAAAATCGCAGGTCTGAAATTTTTCATCGATCAGACGCCTCCGGCACGATGATGCGCTGTTTTGTCAACGGGTGTTCTGTGAACAGAAAAGATTTATCGTAAGCTCGCGCCAAAATTTGATTGTCCATTATTTTGTCAGCGCTTCCGACATATTGAACGGTTCCGTTTTTCAAAATAACAACTCTGTCTGAGCGCAGAGCAGCGCTGTTGATGTCGTGAGTCACGGTGATGATCGTTTTGCCCATGGATTTGTTGATCTGTTTGAGAATTTGATAAACCTCCTGTTCATGGCG
>JAADFU010000008.1 GCA_013152715.1 Calditrichota bacterium | reverse complement strand
ATTGGCTAAACTGCCCAAACGTGTACCTCAACCACAACGCCGTAAGCCCGGCGGCAAACAAATCCGCAGCCGGAACCGCGAGAAAAATTCCCGATAAACCAAATAAATAATTGAACACAATTACGATCGGCAAGAACGCAATCACCTGTCTGGCAATGGAAAGCACAAATCCGGCGAGACCGTTGCCGATGGCCTGGTACAGCGTGGAGCCGATGATTTGAAATCCCACCAGCGGCAGCATGGCATTGATCAATCGCAGCGAGGATTTTCCCTGACTGATGACCGTGGGATCCTGGCTGAAAATTCGAATACATGTTTCGGGGAACAATTCTACCAGCACCCAGCCCGTCAAACAAAAAAGGGACACTAACATCGTCGCTTTCCAGAACGCTTCTTTGACGCGCTGGAAATTTTTCGCGCCGAAATTGTAGCCGGCGATGGGCATAAATCCCTGCCCCGTACCGATCATGGGCATGAAAAACATCATCACGAAGCGGTTGTTGATTCCCATGATTGCCAGCGCAAACGCCCCGTAGCCAGCGAGCAGACCGTTCGTCAGCATGGCGACGAAGCTGGCGGCAATGTGGCGGGTGAAAGAAGGCACGCCGGCCTTCCCGATTTCGATTAACTCGTCTTTTCTGGGAATGATATTTTTTATGCTGAATTTCAAGTGGCTATTAGGTCCGATAAAATACCCCGCGATCACCGTCAAAGCGATAAATCCGGATAAAATTGTGGCAATCGCAGCGCCTTTGATTCCCAATTTTAACCCGAAAATAAAAATCGGATCGAGAATGATGTTGAGAATTGTTCCGGCGAGTTGAGAATTCATGGCAATATTGGGATTTCCTTCGGCGCGGGCAATCTGGCTCAGCATCATGTTGAAAAGAAAAATCGGAATACCAAACATGATAATGAGACCGTAATCCATTGCCTGAGGCGTGGCTTCGCTGTTTCTGCCGATGAATCGCAGCAAGGGCTCAAGATAAATAACCGCGACCGTCAAAATGAAAATGCCTACAACCAGTCCCATGAATACGGTACTGGAAAAAACGTGATTGGCTTTTTCGTACTGTTTCGCCCCGAGACTTCTGGCAATGTAGGACGCGGCGCCGACGCCGAGTAACAGGCCGAAAGCAAGTATGAACATCTGCAACGGCATAATCAGCGTCAACCCGGCGATGGCATTTGTTCCCAGTCTGCCCACAAAAATTGTGTCCACGACATTGTACAACGCCATCGCGGTCATGGAAATAATTGAAGGCAAGGAAAATGACAGAATCAAAGGCAGCATTTTCTGTGATTCCATGCGCTGCAGACGCTGCTTTACTTTCATAAATTGTACCTTTCCGGTTTAATGAAAAATAACCCTGGTCGGCCAGGGTTATTTTTCGATAAGATTGTCACAATAAAAATATTTGTAAATTCAAATCAACTGTCTTTTTGAGAGAATTGCTTTTTCAGATTTTCCAATTCACGAGACAGAACTTTCTGTTTCTTCAGAAGATTGAGAATGTAACCAAATAGCACCGCCCACAGAACAATGTAAGCGGAGACAAGATAAAACATTTTTCCCATGATTATGCCTTTCAGTTTTCATGAATATCATTTGGAGATATTTCATTGAATTTGAAAAATTTGAACTTTAGTACTGAAGTTGCTTTTTCAATTGATCAAGTTGCAACTTTGCTTTTTCCAATCCTACGCGCAACAGCAAAATCGTCACAAATAAAAACGTGAACGCCACGAGACTCAGCATGAGCGTCTGAAAAATTTTTGGATTCAAACCGGAATTTTTTCCGCCCATGATCATCACGTGTGCCGGATGCAAGGTACGCCACCAGCGAATGGACATGTAAACGACCGGCACGTCCAAAAAACCGATAATGCCGAACACCGCGGAGATCCTCGCCGCTTTTTCCTGGGAGTCAATCGTCTGCCGCAATAGCAAATAGCCGAGATAAATCAGCCACAGAATCAGCGTCGTCGTCAGGCGCGGGTCCCAGGTCCACCACGTATTCCAGACCGGTTTTGCCCAGAAGGGTCCTGTAAGTAGAACTAACGACGTAAAAACTACGCCGATTTCCGCGGCGCTGGACGCCCAGAGGTCAAACTCAATATTCTTTTTCCAGAGAAAAAGTATGCTCATGACGAAAACAATGCCAAACGCCATAAAACCGATCCAGGCAGATGAGACATGAAAGTAGAAAATTTTCTGGACAATCCCCATTGTCCTTTCTTCAGGAGCGTAATAAACAATGGCAACGATACTGATTGCAATGAGCACTAAGGCGATTGTCCAAAAGACATTTTTCTTGTCCATGATTTTGTCCTTGTTAATCTGATGATTTTATTAATGTTACACACAGGTGTACTCCAGCGAGAAGGTGGGGTACACTTACGAATTACGAATATCCTGATCTTCGCGAACGCGGCTGCCGGTTGCATTGCGTTGTCCCTGATATTTGCCGTGATATGGGTTTGCCGCGCTCTGATCTAATTTTGCTAAAACCAACTGGCAAATTCTCACGCCGGATTTCAATTTAATCGGCAAGCTGTTCGCATTGTACAGTTCGATGGTAATTTCTCCTTCAAAACCGGGATCCACCCAGCCGGCGTTTTGAATGAATAAACCGAGTCTGCCGATGGAACTTCTTCCCTCGACGAAAGCCGTCAAATCATCCGGTAATTTGACATATTCCCGCGTCGTCGCCAGCAAAAATGCGTGCGGCGGAATCACTACTTCCTCAGCGACAATTTCTTCGTATTCCGGCTTATTCACCAAATCCAGCGTGGTGCTGCGATGTTCGGCAACTTTCAAATAGTGGGTTCCCAGCCGCAAGTCGATCGAAGCCGGCTGAATTTGAATATCATCCAATGGCTCAACGACCAATTTTCCGGTTGAAATCCATTCGCGAAGCGTTTTGTCAGATAATATCATCATCAATCCTAATTAAATTTTTGCAGAATGAATTAAGAATTTTAACGACTTGCCCTTTCAATTAGTTTCAGAAAATTTATCTTTCAAGTAATTCCCCGGCTGAATTTTTTCACAAACTGCAAATTGATCCAACTTTTGTCGCCGGGAAATTTTCAGTGAACTATTTTGCATGTTTTTTATTGACTTTGGCAAAATTTCGTCCTATATTTAATAAAATGATTCTATGCCGACAATAAAAAAGGCAACTTTTCCAGCAAAATTTTCGTATAGCGATACAACCAATTTTAAAAATAAAATCATCAAACTAGCAGGAGACGCAATGCAAATCCAGTTTTTTGAGCCGCTGTCTCGAGCATGGAATTACATGGTAAAAGCGCTATTCAAGCCATTCGATATTGGCAACTGGTTTGTCCTCGGTTTCTCCGCATTTCTGGCCGATCTTCTCGAAGGACCGGGCGCTTCAGGTACGGGACGCTGGAAAGGCGGTCACCTTCAAGATTTTGAAGGCATCTCTGCCATCCCCGACCTTGTGAAAGAATGGTCTCAGAAACATCCGGGAATCGTTACGCTCATCATTGCCGGAATCATCCTTGCCATCGCTATTCTTGTTTTGCTCACATGGCTTTCTTCGCGAGGAAAATTTATGTTTCTGGATAATGTCATCCGCAATCGCGCTCTGGTGACGCAGCCCTGGTATGAATTCAGAAATGAAGGAAATTCGCTATTTGTTTGGCGGCTGATTTTTGGCATTGTCAGTGCTCTGACGATTATTTTGTGGATTGCAGTCTTAATTTTTATCGTCATTGGCGCTCATTCGGAAAATATTTTTCCGAACATCGGTTTCATATTTCTGATGGCGCTATCAGTACTACTGATTATTTTTGCAATTTTGTACATCGCCATGTTTCTCACGGATTTTATTGTGCCCATTATGTATAAAAATCGCATTTCAGCCACAGATGCCTGGCGTGAGTTTTTGCCCGTTTTTTCGCAACACTGGTTTTATTTTATTCTCTACGGCATTCTGAAATTTTTCCTTTATATTATTGTTGTCGTTGCCATTGTGCTGGTTGGCTTTTTTACCTGTTGTCTTGGTTTTCTTTTGTTGATCATTCCCTACGTGAGTTCCGTGGTCACGCTGCCCATTTCGTTTACATTTCGCAGTTTCAGCGTGGCTTTTCTGGAACAATTCAGCCCCGAATTCAAATTGTTCTCGGCTGAAGAAGTCGTTGTTTCGGAAAACGAATAAAAATGCGGAATGGTTTTTCAAAATTCTTTAAAAAAAATCGTCCGTTGAGCGGGCGGGAAAGATTGTTGCGTCTCTTGATCGCCCTGTCAGTCACAATCTTTTTGCTCGGACTCTACTTCTGGAATCCCAACGCGCATCCGCTGACCGTTTGTCGATTTCACCAATTTACCGGAGTGAGCTGCCCGACCTGCGGAATGAGCCGCTCGCTTCAGGCTGCGGCGCACTTTCATTTTGCTGATTCAATAAAATTTCACGGCGCCGGCTGGATTGTTGTACTGGGGTTAATCTTAGTTTTCATTTGGAATACTTTTGCCGGCGTAAGCGGTAAAAAGCCGGCAATTTCTTTTTCTCCAAGACAGAAAAAATGGGTTTTTGGGGGATTAATTGTAATTTGGATTATTGCCTGGATGATTAATATTGTCAGAGATTTGAATTAATTGTGCCCCACCTCCGAGGTGGCTTACATTTTTTACATGTCTCATTTTCCGGATGTACCCCACTTTTTAGGTGAAGCACATCTGCCTAACCAAGAAATTTATCAACTATTTTTTTCAATTCTTCCCAATCCCGATAAGTTTCAATCTGCACATTTTCTGCCGTATTGCCTGTGATCATGCGGCTCACAAATAAGCCCGCTTGATAAAGGCACAAAACTGGCAATCCGAGCTTCTCGGCATAGCAAATTTCATAGCCCACTCCCAGCGACGGATTGGAGACTTCAGCGATCACAGTCTCCGCCTCTTCCAGCATCTCGATATCACGTGTGTAAATTTCTTCGGGAGAAAATTTCTTCTCAAAATCAAAAATATCATCCCGTACAATATGGTCAGACAAGACAACGTGACCACTTTTTTTCAGATAGTCAACGAGCTGTTTGTAGTTATCGACGAATTTTCTGCCTCCGGCAATGGAACCGCAAAAGTAAATTTTCATATCAGCCCTTTCTCGATTTATTTTATTCAAAATTTAATAATTTTTTTCACCACCAAAGCATAAGGGCACCAAGTTATTATAATGCCCCCAAATCAAAACACCTGAAAAAATGGGCGGTGCGGGGCTTCGAGCCTTTGAGTCTTCGAGGCAAAAGGAATCACGCCAAATCGATTTTGACGTATTTCGTCTCCACGCGATAGCCCTGATTTTTCACCGCGGGTAATTCTTCCACCGCTTTCTTGTAAACTTCGATCTGCTCTTCGTGCCAAACTTCGCCGGTTTTGTAATCCAGAATCATCATCTGTTTTTTCACTTGATTGACCATCATGCGGTCGAGGCGAAGCTGACCTTCTGTGGGGGGGGAAATTGTCCATTCGGTGAACACGAGATCCCAATTTTCCCGGGAAAAATAAAATTTGTTTTTGTCAATAAATTCATTCGTTCGCTGCAAAATATGCTCAATTTCCCGCGCTGGCAATAAACTCCCGTATTTCATCAAGGCGCGCTTGCGCGCAAAACTACGCGCCTCTGGCGAATCAAATTTAATGAATGACAAATAATAATGCGCCACGTCGCCCTTTACCGCGGACCGATCGTGCACAAATCTGCGAATCAAATCAGCTCTGGACATGCGAGTCGTTTCGTCGGTGACGGGAACGAGATTCGCAAATTGCTCGAATGTCAAATACTTCGTCACCCAAGAAAAATCTTTTTCGGGCGTTGTTTTCCGCTCGGCTGATTTTTTTTCGTCGTACAATTCACCAATTTCGCCGCTGCAGTCTGTGGACTCATTTTCTCTGCCAGCGCTTTTTTCAGGTAAAATTTCATGCAAATATTTCGCCAGCAAACCATCGATGCGCGGATTTTCAGTAGAATCAAGTTTGTCGAAGAATTTTTCCAACCCATCTTTATTTTGAAAAGTAAAGAACAAAAACAAATTCGCTTTAGCGCGCGTCATGGCGACGTAAAATAAATTCATCACCTCGATCGCTTGGCGAATTTGCGCCGCTTCGAACAGCTCTTTCTGACTCGAAAATGGCAGCACTTTGTCAAAATTATAAGTCAGGGAAAATTTTTCCAGACTTTTGTAACCCGAATTGTATTGCGGGTAAAATTGAATCGTGCCGTGAGTATTGCTGCCCCTGCCGCTCAAATTCCAGAGCAAAATCACATTGTCAAATTCCAGCCCCTTGGCTTTGTGAATGGTCAACAGGCGGATGGCATCGACCGTTTCTAACCCTGCCTGCTTGAAGGAATCATCGCTTTCCAGGTCTTCGCAGAATTGCAAAAAGCCGCGCAAATCCTGAGTGTAGCTCTGGCGGTCATTTTCAAACAGGGCGATAATTTCCAAAAATAAATGAATGTTTTTCAAATCATTTTCCTGACTGAAAATTCGAATGACGCTGTAATGTTCGAGCAATTTTTTTGTGAGCGCGAGTATCCCATTTCCCGCGTCGCCGGAATTTATGAATTTGCCCTCTTTCAGATAGCCGATGTCGGTCAACAATTTCTGAAAAAAACCAATCGTGGGAAGATGTTTCGCTAATTCCAAACAGCGCGCTAAATTCAGCTTCGCCATGCTGCGAAAAATATCGATGAATTCTCTCAACTCACCCGCCGGCATGAGCGCGTAATCGGAGCGCAAAAAAGAGAGCAAATCATAAAAATCGCGAAAAACACAAAAGCGATAAAAATAAAACAGCGGTTTGATTGCAGAATGGCGCACCACAGAAAGCGAACTTTCAGACATGTACGGCACGCCCAATTCATTGAGCACAGCAGCGGCAAAAATTAGGTCCTGATTCTTTCTCGCCAATATCGCAGTGCCGGATAATGACAAATCTCCCGCTTCGATCAGCGGGTAAATCGTTTCTAATAAAAATTTTCGTTGCGCCTGCATCTTCAGCGTTGTTGCATCGCTGCCATTATCGCTGCGTGACACATTTGCAAATCGCGCGCTGACAAAACCTCGCGTTTCGTTTTTGTTGTCTGATATCTGCTCGTACTGCCAGTCAATCCCGAAGCGCCGGAGTTGCGCGTGCAAATTTTCGTCGCCAAAAAGCATGTTCACAAAAGCGATGATTTGGCGCTCGCTGCGATAAGATTTGGTCAACTTCGACGATTCCGCACCGTGCAGCGCTTTGTCGAGATTCAGCAGCAAATCCCTCTCGCCGCCGCGCCAGCCATAAATTGATTGCTTCTCATCGCCGACAACGATCACGCCTCCGTAATCTTTGACGCCGCTGCCGCTAATCACTTCGCGAATCATGGGATACAAAATTTTGTACTGAATCACGCTGGTATCCTGAAATTCGTCGATCAAAATGAAACGAATTTTGCCGGTCAAATATTCGAAGAACTGATTAGAAACAGCGCCATCCTCGATTAGCGAGAGCGACGGATCGTAAAGATATTTGAAAGTGTAATAGGAAATGTCATTGTAAGTGAATTTCTTTTCACGGAATTTGATTTCGTCGTAGCGCGCCAAAATTCTGCGGGCGATCTCCCTGATTTCATTTGCTTCGCGTGCACCCAGTTGAGCAAAAACCCAATCGGCGAAATAACGCAGGGCTTGTCCCAATTGGGAGAATTGGGTTTCTTTCTCCGGGGCATCAGCTTTTTTTCGATAAATTCTTGAGCCGTTCCAGAAGTTAATTTTATGCGGGTCGGATAAAATGGCAGAATAATTTTCAAGCAAAAATTTTTTATCTTCTAATTTGCTTTTGATTTTTTCAGTGATTTCTGTTCCGGAAACTTCTGCGGCCGCTTGGAAAAATTTCTCGTAAAAACTTTTATTGAGCAAATCTTTTGCCGACTGTCTGCTCTTTTTCTCATCTGAATCGATATAGGCCTGCAATCGGTCCAGCACTTCATCGAAATTTTCGCGAAATTTCCGGTAATAATCATCGACGGAAAATGCCGGTTCTTCTTCCTTTTGACTTTCATCCATCAAATCAAAAATCCAACGTCGGTCGATGAGAGAATTGACAAGATTTTTGAAATTGCTGATTTGACGCTTTCCGGTGCGAAAGTAGAACTTTTCCAACAACTCCAAATTTTCCGGCGTGAGCATGGTTTGATAAATTTCCGCCAGCACAGCATCGTCATTCTGGGAGACGATGTTGTAATCCATTATTCCCAGATAGGGACCGATGACAGTTTTGAAAATCTGATTTGTGAACGAGTCAATGGTACTGATCTGCACCTGATTTTTGTTGGCGATCATTCGCCGGTAAATTTGCTGCAGGGCTTCTCTCTCCTTATCGCTGACAGAAATTCCTGTCACTGCTTTCAAATTTTCTTCCAGTTCGTTCCGCTTGCCATTGGCGTCAGAAACGATCTCTGCCAGATGGTCAAAAATACGCTGACGAATTTCCGCCGTCGCTTTTCTCGTGAAAGTAATCACCAAAATTTCGCTGAAATCAAGTCCTGCGCTTTGATATTTCAACAAAAGCCCGATGTATTCCAGCGACAGACGGTAAGTTTTGCCGGTTCCCGCGCTGGCGCGAATGATTTTTTTCTCGATTCCCTGCATGAAAATCCCTTTTGATAATTTTTTATAGTATTCATCCGCTCAAACATCCCCCTAAATCCCCTGCGCCAGAGGCGCATCTTCGTCTTCAAAGGGGGACTTACTCGATTCCCCCTTTGAAGGGGGCCAGGGGGGATGTAAAAAAGCAACCTGACTAAGCAGTATTAATCAAAGTATTTTTTAATCCGTGTAAATGCGCCGAAGCCGCATCCGCCTCTGGCGTGATCCGCCTAATTCGCGTGAATCCGCGTGCTATTCTTTGCTTTCGCTTTTTCTTTCAAAAACAAATCCCCTCGCGTAATCGACTCCATCTCGCCCAATCTCGTTTTTTGCTGCGGCAAAGAAAATCCTTCAGTCTGAATTACTTGAATGGCTTCAATAATAGCATTTTTGATTGCATCAATTCTTTCCTGCTTGGATTTTCTGCCCAGCAAATCTTTCAGACTCTTGAGTTCGCCTTCCATGACATGAAAAAAATATGAATGCACATTTTCCGGTGCTGCTTTTTCTTCCAGCAGATAATAAAACAATTCGTAAAAAAGCAATTGCGCTAAATTCTTGCTTTTCCCTGTTTTGTAATCGAAAATGTGAAAGTGCACGGGTGACAAAGTCTGATCTTCAACACGCAAATCTCCCCGACCTTTGATGCGCACTTCTCCGTCGTCGTTTCCGATCAGTGTTTTCGCTTTTCTTTCTTCGGGAGTACTGTAATCTTTCTCCGGAAAAACTTGAATATTTTTTCCTTTGAACATCGCGTCCATTTGCTGAAAAAACCAAAGAAATTGTTGCACAAAAATTTCACGCAAAATCTCATCAAAATAAACGCGGACATAGTTTTGCGGAAATTTGTAGTAATTGGCTTCCGAATTTCTCACTTCGCGAATCGCGCTTTCCACTTTCTCCCGATTCAACAGAGAAAAATCGTATCCCGAAGCTAAGGCTCCTTGCTCATCGATTATTTTTCGCCACACACGATTGAGCGCATCATGGGCAAAATTCCCTAAAAATTTTGCCGAAAAATCTTCCTCAATCTTTCTGGGCGGCTCATCAATTCCGGCGAGGATTTTTAGAAAAAAGACGAACAGATTATTCGTCAACTCGGCGAAGTCGTAGTATGTCAATTCGAGAATTCCATCGGGAAAATCTTTTTCTTTTTTCAAAGGCAGGCGAAAGAAATACTTATTCACACCATTTTTCGGTCCCGCAACTTTGGCCTGGGGCAAAAGAAGCCGATAAACGTCGCTGTAAAATTTATCTTCAATTTCCACAATTTTCGAGCACAGATCGGGGCGGTGAGTTTTCAATTCCTCCGCAAAAGAACTCACGTCTACGTTCTGATCAATATTTTTCAGAGAAAAAAGATACACCCGCTGCGAGTTGAAAATGAGCCGTAAAAAATAGTAGCGTTCCCGCTCACGAATTTCTTCGTAGGTTTTGAGACCAAGCCGACGGCGCTGATTTTCCGTGAACAGAAACGGCGTCTTGCGGCGCCGGAATCACATCCTCGGAAACATTCCACACTGCGACTTGCGAATAACCGATGTTTCGCGTATCCTCCAGATTGGAAACCGAAATCAAACTATCGGCCGCCTGCGGATTGAAAGAAATGCGCTTTGCCTTCAGGTAATCAACAAACAAACGCAACACCCCGGCCGCAACAGCAAGGCTCTTTCCGCGATTCGCATCTCCGAAAAATTGTGCCCAGTCATCATCAAAAAACACCTGTTCGATGGAAACAAAATCGCCGAGAGTCTGAAAAAATATCTCGCGAAGATCCGTGTATCGAAGCTCGAAATCGGAACACATTTTTTCCGGATCAATGCCGTATTGCGGATGATTTATCCAGCGAACCAAACCGTCGATATTTTTGATTTTGATCAGATGTTCCAGAATTCGCAGCAATGGCGCGATGAAATCTCTGGCGTTTTTCCTCTCCCTGACGCGAAAAAATCTTCCCTGAAAATCCACGTGACGAAAATCATCATTGATCAAATCGTAAATTTCACTTAAAATTTTATCCCGGGAAAATTTAGCCTCGCCAAAATTCATGACAAAACGAAAAGTTTCCTCATTGAGCGCGGCAGTGAGAATCGACTGAACCGGCAAAAGAAAATTCTGGCGTTCCGCATCAAAAATCAGGCTGTTGACAATTTCCGAGAGCGTTTGCAACAGGCGGTAAATCGTTGTCTCGGTGAAGCGAGTCTGCGATAACAGGCGAAATTTTTCTGCGGAAAGAAAACGAGCGTAAGGTCTGTCATGAAATCCCACATCCACAACATGATTGATGCCGGAGCTTTGGGCAATTTCGAAAAATTTGAGCAGCATGGAAAAATGATTGGGCGTTTCAAAGAGACGAATCTGCTCCGTACGGACAGAGCCAATTTCATCGATTTCAAAATGGCGCACCGAAAGCGTATTTTTATCCACGACTTCTTCGGGCAACTGGTAATAGAGCCGAACTTCTTTCCCGGCGGCGGCAAATTTTCGCAGCGTGAATTTTTCCAGTTCTGTGTAATAAAACTGATTGACAAAAACGATCCGCTGAAACTCCTCAAAAGCCGACGGCGAAAAATGGCGCGGATTGTAAATGAAAATGACATCGGAAAAATTTTTCGCCGCGATGGATTGGCGATATTGCTCGCGAATTTTGAGCAGCCGCTGGTAAGTCTCCCGCTGCCAGAGAAGAAAATTCTCATCATCGGAAAATCTCTCCGGAGGTCGCTCCGTCGACACCATTTCTTCGTTAAATTCCTCCCACAGCTCGAAAAAATGTCCCGCCAACTCGATTGACTGAAAATAATTTCCCGCGCGAAAATGCTGCCGATCTTCGTCCGAAAGCGCGGCAAAAAATGCCAGCGTGCGTTTTTCCTCTTTGAGCAGCGGTTTGTCCGTCAAAAACGCCAGCTCTTTCAATTCTTCAATCGTCAGAAACTGCGTCTCCGTAAATTCCCATTTACCCTGAAATTGCCGCATGGCAAGCGCCTTGCTGCTCTCCGTGGGAAAAACAAACAGCGAATTTTCCGCAGGTTCGTCTGCCAGAACTTTCTCGATAATATTTTCGCTAAAATTGCAGAAGTAGAAGTCGATGTTTTTCATTGGCAAACTCGTTTGAGATTCAGTAGCAAAATTTGACAGGCCAAGAAAAATGAATGCGGAAATAATATACAAATTTTCAGGGAAAATGTAAAGGAAAATTGATAGGGTGAATTCGAATTCTAAATGCAACAATGTAACTTGATCTTGCCGGTGTCTCTTTCCTCAATTATCAGGCTTTTAGTGGACAGGTTTTTTAAAACATTATCAAGCATTTTTTGCATTCGCCGTTCGCGACCTTAAATTTTTCAACTCAAATTCCTCCTCATACAAAGCTGCAAACACACCAAGTCCGCTAGGCAACTCACAATTTTATGATGAAGACAATTATGGAACAATAATTGCATTTGTAAGAATTAAATTAAATTTTATATTTACCAAATCCAGATTGACTCAAAAAATTTATTATGGTAACATACGGAAGCAAATGATGTTTTATAGACAAATAACGATAATATGCATTTATAGCATTAAAAATAGAGGTGTTTCATTAAAAAAGCTGGTTTAATAGGCAGCAAAAAGCAAGAATTTTTTACACAGTTACAATTATTCCAGTTGAAAATTATGGAATCCGCAAGACGGGTAAACGATAGAATAGCCGCTAAACAATAAAATTTTCTTTCTAATGACGAAATTATTCCGCAAGAGAACAATTTATGAAAATCGAAATTCATTACTTTGAAAAACCAGATTATCTCAGTGTGAAAGTCAGCGGTCAATGGACAACAGAGAATGCGAAAAAATTATTTGAATTAATGCGCGATGAGGCGGACAAGCATGGTCTAACATTACTTTTTCTCGACGCGCGCGGACTTTCGCAACCTGACACTGAAATGACTCGATTCTTTTCCGGAGAGTATTTTGCGAAAGTGTTACCTTTCCCATTCAAGACAGCGATTGTAACAAATCCTGAAATATACAACAAATTTGGCGAGACTGTAGCGCTGAACCGCTGCGCCCAAATCGCCGTTTTCTTTAAAAAAGAAGAAGCCAGGAAATGGCTTATAAAAAAATCCGAAGTGTAAGATCAGGACGACTGCGAATAGCGGGATCCGCCCCCTTGCCTTTTAAATGTCGAAGCAAAAATGTCAGCTTTTTGTTATGCTACCGATAAATTATGCGAAAAGGAAATATGCTATGGAAGAAGAATTAAATTTCACAGCGGACCTCCTCAAAATTGAAGAGAGAATATTCAACTATATTAATCTTGTGTTAGCAATTTATATTACACCTTTGCTAATCACTTCATTATTGAGAATTAATTACACGGGTTTTAAATGGGTGTATATATTTCACATATTCATTGTGGCAATAATTTGGCTGCTATTTCTGTTAAGAAAAAAAACCAAATTCACATCTCGGGTAATAGCGTTCATAATTATTCTATCAACATTATTAATTCCTTCCATTCCTTCATTTGGAGCGCAGGCATATTGGGAAGCGACGGTGATGGTAATTGTATTTATTACAGCCATGTTTTTGGGAAGAAGGGCAGGTTTTCTCTTTTTATCATACGTAGCATTATACATAATTGTTTTTGGTTACTTATTCATCATTAAACCGGCAATTCCAAGTTTTTCTCTCATTCTGAAATCGAGTGTGCTTTATGACTTGCTTTTTCGGTGGTCCTTAATAATTGTCAATTCTCTTATTATTATTTATGCGATAGGCAGATACCGTGATTTTTTCGTAAAATCAATGGAAAATTTTCTTCTTGCGGAAAGAAAGGCTGAAGAAAGCGAAGCCAAATACAAACAGCTTGCCGATGTTACATTTGAAGGTATTGTTATACACGATAAAGGTATTGTTATTGATGTTAATCTTTCATTGGCAAAGATGAGTGGCTATACTCGCGAGGAATTAATTGGAATAAATGTAATGAAATTAGTTCACGAAAAATATCATGCACTTGTCAATGAAAATATTAGTAAAGATTATGCAGAGCCATACGAATTTATCGCGGTCAGGAAAGACGGTTCCACGTTCCCTGTTGAAGTCGAAGCCAGAAATTACAAAACCGAAGATAATAAAACATTAAGAGTTACTGCTGTCAGGGACATTACCAAACGTAAAAAAATAGAAGAGGAGTTGCGAGAGAAAGAAATAAAATACAGCTATCTGTTTAACAACTCACTTGAAACAATATGGGCAACCGACAAGCAATTTAATCTTATATATGTTAATGAAGCTGCTTATAATTTTATGGGATATACTCTCGAGGAATTTATGGGTATGAATCCTGCTGATTATACAGCACCCGAGGGAATGAAATTATTACGGGAAAATGCCGAAAAATTAATTGCAGAATATCAAAAAGGCAAAATACGGCAGGTTAAATTTGAAGTACAACAAACAAAAAAAGACGGAACAGTTATCGATGTTGAGATTACCGGGCAATTACTATTAAATGACAAGGGTGAATTTATTGGTTTTCAGGGTAGGTCAATCGATATTACCGATAGGAAAAAAATAGAAAAGCAGCTTAAAAATCAAACGAAAGAAATAAAGCTGAACAATGAACGATTAGAAAGCTTGCTTGAAATTTCACGTTTCCAGACAAAATCAGTTAAAGAACTATTGGATTTTGCTCTGCATGAGGCGATTCGTCTGACAAACTCCAAAATAGGATTTATTTTCTACTACGACAACGCTACACAGCAGCTCATTCTTAATTCATGGTCGAAAGATGTCATGAAAGAATGCAAAATTGAAGGGTCTAATAATATTTTCGACCTGGCTGATACAGGCTTATGGGCTGAACCGATAAGACAACGAAAGCCAATACTTATAAATGACTATCAGGCCGACAACCCCATGAAACACGGGACCCCGGAAGGACACGTTGAAATTACTAAATATCTTGCTGCTCCCGTATTTTCAGAGAACAATATTGTTGCCATCGTAGCTGTTGCCAATAAGCCCACAGATTATGACGATTCGGATATTCGCCAATTGACTTTGCTAATGGACAATGCGTGGAAAATATCCGAGAGAGTCACGCTTATTGAGGAATTGCAAAATGCCAAAGAAAAAGCCGAAGAAAGCGAAAAATTAAAAACCGAATTCTTACAAAATATTTCGCATGAAGTGCGAACACCGTTGAACGGCATTTTAGGTTTTTCAAATTTCTTAATAGAGCCGGACTTGACGCACAAAGAACGAACCGAGTACCTAAATATAATTCGAAACAGCGGCAATCAACTGTTACGAATAATTGACGACATTATGGAAATATCTCAGCTTGGAACAAAACAAGTAAAAGTAACAAAGAAACAAATTTGTCTGAACAAGTTGCTATCAGAACTATACTCAATTTTTGACATAGAAGCAAAAACGAATAAAATCCCACTGTATTTGAAAAAAGGACTTCCAGATAAGGAGAGTACAATATTAACAGATAAAACAAAATTAGTGAGAATTTTAAACAGTTTACTCGAAAATAGTTTTAAATTTACAAGTGAAGGATTTATTGAATTTGGCTATCTGCTAAAAACGGACAATGAGCCTGCCGAACTGGAAATTTATGTAAAAGACACCGGGATAGGGATAAAACCTGAAAGTCAAAACACTATTTTCGTTCGCTTTTCTCAGGAAGAAAAGGAACTGTCAAAAAAGGTAGGCGGACTTGGTTTAGGCTTATCAATTGCAAAAGAAAATGTAAAATTACTTGGCGGCAACATTACCGTTGAGTCGCAAAAGGGAAAAGGCTCTACCTTTTTTGTCACAATTCCTTATGAACCTGTATATTTAAAGGCAAAAAAAAGAGATTCAAAAGATAACAAACATAAAAAAGATATAAAAAAAGAAAAATACACGGTTCTGATCGCGGAAGACGAAGCAATAAATTATTTATTTCTTGCAATTTTCCTCAAAGAACATGGACCTAATTTAGTAACTTTGCACGCAAGGAACGGTAAGGAAGCCGTTGAAATGTGCAAAAAAAATCCTAAAATTGATTTCGTATTTATGGATTTAAAAATGCCGAGAATGTCTGGCTTTGAAGCAACAAAACTTATCAAAGAATTTCGACCCGAATTACCCATCGTTGCGCAGACAGCCTACTCGACAGAAGAGAAGAGAGAACAGGCACTTTTAGCCGGCTGCGACGATTTCATTTCCAAGCCGATAGAAGAACACACGTTAAAAGAGATAATTGAAAAATATTTTGTGAAATAATCAAATTGCTACTGCCGGAATCGACAATATTTCCAGAAAACGGGAAAGCGATTTTTCCCTTGACTTGCTGCAAGGAAAATTTTATATTGTAAAAAATGTAAAACAATATAAAGAAAGGATTTGCAATGAACGCAAGTGAAAATTCTTTCCAAATATTTCAACAGATTCGATTTCTTTGGGCAACTTGCCTGTTTTCTATCGTCATTTTTAGTTCAGATATTTCAGCAGCAACATTCTCAGCAGGAAGCATTTCTGAATTGCAAGCGGCACTGAATACTGCGGCTGTAAACAGTGAAAATGATACGATCAATTTGTCATCAGGAACCTATAGCGTGAGCTCCACAATCAGATTTTGGTCAGAGGAAGAATTTTCAATTTTGATCACAGGTGAAAGTTCACCGATTTTGGACGGCGGCAATTCGACACAGATTATGGAACTGATCACTGTTTCCGCTGCCGGTCACATCGCGCTCGACGGATTAATTTTTCAAAACGGACACGCTGATTACGGCGGTGCGGTATATGCCGAGACCGAAAATGGGGACATCAGCATCACCAATTGCACGTTGACAGACAATGCGGCTAATTACGTCTGCGGCGGAGCAAATCTCTATTCAATCGCCGGAAATATCCGGGTCTCAAATTGCATTTTCAGAAAAAATACATCGCCAAACACATCCGGCTATCCCTATGGAACCGCAGGCGCGCTATTTGTGCAAACAGAAGGCGAGGGGCCCACGATAAGTGTGACTGATTGCATTTTTGAGGAAAATACAGCACAGCGGGACGCTGCCGGCGCCATGCTCTACCCGATGGGATACAAATCAACAGTCATTGTAAGAAACAATCGATTTTCATCCAACACAGCGAATGAATTCGGCGGCGGCTGTTGGATCAGATGCCCCAATGACAGCGCTGACGTGGAATATTTCGGAAACATCGTCACAGAAAATTCAGCGGCAGAAGCTGGCAGCGGCGGCGGCACATATATTCAAATCACATCAGGGCGCATCAATTTTACCGACAATGTCCACGTGGGCAATAGCGCTGTTTGGCAAGGCGGAGGTTTGTGGATTGAGCATGGCGGCGGGACATTGATAATGCAAAACAATCAATTTTCTGAAAACCATGCGGTTCAGAATGGCGGTGGCGCGAATGTTTTTATTGAAAACGGTAACGTCAGCATCAGCCGCAACATTTTCTACAACAATCAGGCATCTGAATCAGGCGGCGGGTTGTGTTTCTCAACGACAAGCGGGGAATTGAATATCTTCAACAATACATTTTTTTCAAACGCTGCGGCCGACGGCGGCGATACCTATTTTTATTTCGACAATCCATCAGCAAATGTTAATTTCTACAATAATATTTTGTACCAAAGCACATCGCCCGCGCTGTCATTTTCCGGAGCACAAACAGTTGTGGCAAAATATTCGGATATTGACGGCGGAACAGGAGCATCATGGTTCGGTGCAGGCTGTCTGGATTCAGACCCGAAATTTTCAGACGCGGCAAATGGTGATTTTCATCTGACATGGCAAAATTTTCCTACCCCGGACGGGACAAAATCTCCCTGCATCGACACCGGTGATCCGGCATCTGCTCACGATCCGGATGGATCCGTTGCCGACATGGGAGCCCTTTACTTTGACCAAACGACAGGAATTATGGAAAAAATTTCGGACATCAAAGTAAACCGCTTCCAGTTATTACCAAATTACCCGAATCCATTCAACTCGTCAACAGCGATAAAATTTTCAATCAGCAAACCGGAGCACATTACTCTTTCCGTGTACAATGTATCCGGTCAGTTGATTGCTATTCTTGTTGACGAGTTCAAAACTTCAGGCAGCTATTCAGTGGTGTGGAACGCCGGACTGGTGAATTCAGGGATCTATTTCTGCAAATTGGAAGCCGGTCAATTTAAAGCAACCCGAAAGCTCTTTTTGATAAAGTAGCTTGCTGAAAAACTTAATTCAAATGATTCTTTCACTTTTTCGGCAGCCATTTAATTTAATTGTCCCGAACACAAGTTAAAAAAAGTCACCTATAATTTTCAAAAAATAGCCCTGTCCCCTATTAATCAAGGAGAAACCAATGAGAAAACTCATCCCTCTGATCCTTTTATCTCTCTTACTCATTTTTTGTCACAAAAGCCAGCAAACCAACGATCCAAATTTTACGGTCACGAAAGATGACGGGAATTGGCTATTTCTTAACAAAGAAGATGTTTCAAACGGCACTTATCATACCAAACATGCGGAGGTGTTTGGCAAATATGTTTCCGGCTACAATGTTTACGTTTTACGCGCCATAGACATCGTGCAATCGACCGCCCCTGATGGTGGCGGTTATTTTATCGGCATTCATGCTGATCCGCCCGAGTCTCCCATCGGCTATAACCTTCAACTTTTCGATAAACCGTTATTGGAAGCGCCAAGACCAACGAGCTATTGCAGTGGCTCGACTTACGCGGCATTCATTGAAAGTTTGAATTTGATGTTCAAAAACAGACCTCACGTTTTGTCAGGAGAAAGATATGAAGCTCTGAATCTCTGAGAATGCAGGAACTTGACGGTGGCAGACGGGAAGATCATGTGAAATTCTGGGGAAAATGGAACGCAGACGGCTACGGGAACCATTTTGCCTTAGTTCAATATTCCGCTATGGGAAAGAAAATCGATCCCATTAATGCGCGCCCGGGAGATTTTCTCAATATTTCCTGGAAAAAAGGCGGCGGACACTCGGTCATTTTTTTGGGCTGGTACATCAATGAAGATAATGAAAAATGTGTCGTTTATTGGTCCAGCCAGAGAGGCACAAACGGCCTGGGAGATGCCATAGTTCCCATCAGCAGAATCGAGGAAGTGATGTTCGTCCGACTGACAGCGCCTGAAAATGTTTTTAACTTTGACGTTGATAAACAAATAGATACTTCTGTAAAAGGAAATTCAATAGATTGGACTATTGTTGGCTAACAAGTGTTGATTTTTACTCTGTTACGCAAGTCTTATTCTAATTTCAAATTCACAGAATTGGACTCCGCTTTGATTGGCTAACTTATTAATTAAAATATAATTTATAAAACAGAAAGGACAACCATGCTTGAAGACTATATTTGGTTTATCTGGTCGTTGGGACTGATTGTTATCTGGTCCATTATTTTTGTCTCTTATAAAAAAGTCAGGCGGAGAATGCTCTGGGCGAGTTTGCTAACCATGCCGTTTGGCTTGACCGAACCGCTTTTTGTGCCCGAATACTGGAATCCGCCGTCGTTGTTCAACCTGGCGCACACCACGGGGTTTGACCTGGAAAGCCTGATCTTTTGTTTCGGTATTGGCGGACTGGGCATTGTGTTGTATGATATTATCTTTAAAGTCCAACATGAAAAAATGGACTGGACTGAACGGCATGATCGACATCATCGCTTTCATTTGTTTGCCTTGATTTCGCCTGTGGTCTTCTTTCTTATTTTTTATTTTGCTACTGGCTGGAATGCAATCTACAGCGGTAGTCTATCCATGTTTTTAGCAGGGCTGGCTGCGCTCTGGTGCCGTCCCGATCTGAAGCTGAAAATCTGGATCGGCGGGCTTATTTTTTTGCTGTTCTATTTTGTTTACTTCTTTTTGCTGGATATATTGAATCCAGGCTATGTGGAACGCGTCTGGACGTTGTCCGCGATTTCAGGGATTGTGTTTTTAGGCATTCCGATCGAAGAACTATTATTCGCATTTACGTTCGGCATGTTGTGGTCGAGCTATTACGAACACCTTAACTGGTACAAATTGAAACCGAAATCGGGACATTCAAGTTAGCCAATAACTTTGACAATATCGTACAACCACGATAAGATTTGTAGAATATTCTACAAACACAAATATTTACAGAAATCGAATGTTTGGCAGAACCAATTGATATTTAAGATGTTATGACAATTCAAGACTTTGGCATGTAAATTGAATAATAACCATTGGTAAATACTCAAATGAAAGAGGGTAAAACAATGGAATGGCTATCAGAAAATTGGTTCTGGGTAATAATTTTTATCTTATTTATTGTGATGCATCTTTTCGGTCATGGGCATGGTTCTCATGGTGGACATGATCATGGCTCTCATCACGATAAAGATACTGATCATCAGCAGCATTCAAAACATGACTCGGATGATCATAAACACCATCATTAAATTTTTTATCATAATCAAACGAATTGCCAACGGATTGATGAATCCACCAGGTATTCACCCATTGAGGTTCTCCGTTGTTGATTCAACGAATTGTAGCAATCTGCAAATAAAGGAGTTATTGTTATGTTAAACATAAAAGTAACCACTTGGTCGCTGGGCATTTTTACAGCGTTTAGTTTCATTCTCTGCGTCATTTATGGTCTGATAACTCCCCAAAGCATTCACATGCACCAGTTTCTGGAAAACGTTCTTCCAGCTTTTAAATGGCTGACGTTTGGCGGATTTGTCCTGGGCTTGGTTGAAAGCTTTTTATGGGGCGTTTATGCAGGATTGGTTTTTGTGCCCATTCATAATTTCTTTTTCAAGAGATGGGTCATTAATAAAAAATAGCGGAAGAAAAAAGATCTGGGCTATTGAAGGATCGCGGAAATGAGAATAGATAAAAATACAGATGCATTATCAAATAGATTGTTGCGGGATAAAACAAGCAGGCCAGAAGATGTAAAGACCTGGTTTGGTTTAAGTGGAAAAGTAAAAGTGAACAACGGGATTTTGCATCGAGCCGGCGTTATTATTATTATTCCGCATCCGCCAATCGTGAATTGGTTCTTAAGATCGCGCCTGGCAAAATCAGATAAACTTACGTTGTCTTATGATCACGAATTCGGCCATCTACAAACGATGCCAATTTTTATGATTTATTTGCTTTTGCTCTTTGTAATTCAGTGGAGGATATACAGATCATTTGATTGGTTAAATATTGTGATTATTGTAATTGCTTCACATGCGCTGTGGGAATTCGTGTCTGAACTTTCTGTCATTATAAAATTGAGAAATAGCTATTTTGACATTTATCGAAAAAAGCTAATAAATCCAATAATATTTGCATTTATTATGATTGGGTTGAATTTGATTTATTGGTGGAAGATATAAATTAACTAAAATTGGTCAAAAGCGTAAAATATGTGGGAGAGATTAAAGTATACGATACTGATCCTGGTGCTGGTAATTGTGGGAGGAACATTTGGGTTCTGGATTTTGGAAGATCATGTTACTTCGTTGTTGGATTCTTTTTTCTTCACGCTGGTAACAGTAACCACGGTGGGTTATGGCGATATAACCCCACAGACGATAGCCGGGAAAATATTAGCTATTGCGGTTATTTTATTAGGAGTGGGTGCAGCATTGTCCGCCATTCAAACTGTTTTTGGAACGATCGTTCGCAAAAGAATCAGGGAGGAATTGAATTTGCCCGAAAAAATAATTGAAAAATCTAACCATGCAATTGTGTGCGGTTTTGGCATGGTGGGAAAAGCAGTGGTGAGAAATTTACAGCAGAGTAAAAAATCATACATTGTTATTGAGAATAACAATTCCCGCGTGGAGGCAATGGTTGAGTTGAATATTCCTGTAATCGAAGGCGACGCTCGAGAAGAAAGTGTGCTGGAACGCGCTAACATAAAAACAGCTAACAGCCTTTTTGCAACTTTTGATGATTCATCAAACGTCTTTGTGGCACTGACAGCTAAAATTCTAAATCCGCAGCTTAAGGTTGTCTGTAAAGTTGAAGACCTGACCAATGAACCAAAGATGCGCAAAGCTGGAGCCGATGAGGTCATCGCCTGTCATGATGTGGGAGCTCGAATGATGATTCAGGCTGCTGAAACAAAATAAGGAAATCATAAATGCAACAAACCGAATTAACCCGGCAAAAATACAATCGCCATGCCAGATTCTATAATTTAACCGAAATCCCCATGGAGCTGGTCCTGTTCAGACGCTGGCGCAGGCGATTGCTTGAAAATCTCGACGGACAAAGGATTCTGGAGATCGGCGTGGGAACAGGGAAAAATTTAAAATATTATCCAGAAAACGCTACTGTAGTCGGTATAGATTTGAGCGAGGGGATGATGGCAAAAGCCATACCCATTGCTCAATCAAAAGGGATTGCTCTTGCCCAGATGGATGCTGAACGGCTGGCTTTCCCTGATGCTACGTTTGAAGCCGTTGTCGCTACTTTTGTGTTTTGTTCTGTGCCAGATCCTGTTGCCGGGTTCAAAGAAATCAAACGGGTGCTAAAACCAGGCGGACAGGTAATATTGCTGGAGCATGTGCTACCGGAAAATCGGTTACTGGCGTGGCTTTTCAATCGGTTGAATAATTTTACCGTGAAACAGAGCGGAGTTCATATTAATAGAAAAACCGCGGCTAATATTCGTAAAGCAGGGCTACAAATCCTGTATGAAAAAAATTTGTTTGGGACTATTTTTAAAAGATTCAATACAAAATAAAAAACTATAACTGAGATAGTATCTGAATAGTTACTAAAAATCACGATTAAAACCATAAAAGCAGCTCAAGATTTTGCCCGGGGCTGCTTTTTGTTATTGTAGAATATTGTTGTAGAATATTCTACAAACAGACATTTACCTTGAAAATATGAATAATGGCTAAAAGTAATAACTTCTTGTTATTTTGGTGGTTAACAACATCGTAATTTCTGGCATAAGTTTTGTTGTGGATAATTTCACGCCTGGGGTATAGTAATTTATCGTAAATTTCAGGGAGGTGAGAACAATGTCAGACGCGTTTATTATAATTATTGTTTTCGGTTTGCTTTTTTATTTGCTGCGTCGTGGCGGTGGGCATGGTAGGGGCTGCTGTGGTGGACACAATCATGAGGAGCATGGTGAGGAACATCAGCACCCGCAAAAAGAACAGGGTGAAAACAAAAAACGATTTTAAAATTAATGTTAAACCTGGATTTAATAAAGGTGAAATTTATCTGGGGGCAATACCAATGAAACAAAAGTCACTATTTATTTCCCTGACCGTTTTCTTTCTGTCATTCAGTGTGCTGATTCTTGAGATATCCCTGACCCGAATTTTTTCAGTGATTTTAGCCTATCATTATGTCTTTATGGTGATTTCGCTGGCGTTGTTCGGGCTTGGGGTCGGTGGTTTGGTTATCCATTACTGGCAGCGAAAATTCAGCAGCGAGAAAAGAGAAACCTGGCTCCCAGCAGGTATTGCCACAGGATATGCCCTGTTGGCAGCGGCGTCTGTCGTTGCCATTATTCAACTTCCTGTTGTGGGCAATATTCTGGTTTACTTTTTTATTGCCCTGTTGCCGTTTATCTTTGCGGGTGCTTTTTTTGCTAAAATATTTCGGGATTGGTCGCATGTCGCAAGCAAGATCTACTTTGCCGATCTCATCGGCGCGGCACTGGGCTCGCTGGCGTTCCTATTTTTTATCAATCACATCGGCGGTGTGAATACGGCACTATTAGCGTCAGGGCTGGGGGTGATTGCGGCGCTCATTATTACATTTTCCGGTTCTTCTCGCACCACTCTCAAATTAATTTTTACAGGTATTTTAGCAGTGCCCGCAGTTATTCTGCTATTAAATCTGACCGCTCAAATATCAATTCGTGTTCCCGTTTCCAGGAATTTAAATAAAGATCTCTATCGCGTAATGCAAACACCTGGGACAGACATGAAGATTATCGACAGCCGCTGGAGCTCTTTTGGCAGAACGGATCTGCTTCAGGATAAAGACGATCCCATGTCGATGAGTATTTTTATTGATGGCGCGGCAGGGACGCCGATGTATCGATTCAATGGTGATATTAGCGATACCACGAACCAGGCGTTGTTATATTTAAATTATTATTCAGGATATTTCCCGTTATTATTTTTAAGGCAGGATCAAAAGGATAATGCAGTCGCTATCGGCGCTGGCGGGGGACGTGATGTTTTATTATTGCTCAAGGCAGGCATCAAACAAATCACGGCTGTGGAAGTTAATCGGAATGCAGTGGCTATCGTGAAAGATTATGCTAACTTTAATGGCGGGCTGTATAGCAATTACCCGGGCGTTAATGTTATCACTGAAGAAGGCAGGTATTTTTTAAAGCGATCTCGGGAAAAATATGACATTATTTTTCTCAGCCTGCCAATTTCAAAAACGGGAAGCAGCTTGAACAGTTTCGCCCTGAATGAAAACACACTGTTTACCACAGGTTCGATTCTGGATTATTACGACCATCTTACGCCCGAGGGGCAACTGGTGGTAGTAGCGCATCACATGCCAGAAATTTATAAGCTCGTATTTACCAGTATTAAAGCATTGCAAGAACGTGGCTTGAATACCCAGCAAACCATGAAACACATTATGACGGCAGGTCCCCAGATGATGCCCGTATTTGTTCTAAAAAAACGAGAATTTACCAAAGAGGAAAGCAACGTTATTCACCCGGCCATTCATGCGTTTAGGTTTAGCAACGAGACCATGTTTCTTCCCCACATCCAGCAGGTTATCCTGCGCCCATCGGATAATATTCGAGGTCTGCAGGAAATCGCCATGATGAACAATGTGCTGGTTGCCATGGCAGAGGGCAGAATCGAATTCGAGCAGGTGTTAAATAGCGCTCCTATCGACTTGCGTCCGCCGACCGATGATCGTCCTTTCTTCTACAAAACTGAGCTGGGACTACCGCCACCATTAGGATTTTTATTCTGGCTTTCGCTTGGAATCCTGGGAATCATTTTTTTTGTACCTTTTCAGGGGATAAAAAAGGATCTTTTTGATAAACAGAAAAACGGGATTCGTTTTGCCCTGTTGTTTCTACTGCTGGGTATCGGCTTTATGATGATTGAGCTGGCACTGTTCCAGCGATTCACCATTTACCTGGGGCAGCCCGCCATGACATTATCAGTGCTGCTGTTTTCGTTGCTATTGGGAACGGCACTGGGAAGTTTATTTTCAGGTTTGTTTAAAAATGTTTCGGGCGGGAAATTAATTATGATCAGTGCGTTTGTTATTGTCGGATTGATCATCGCCTATCTCCTTTTGTTACCGATATTAACAGAAAAAATGCTGAATTTGAACCTGGCCGCCAGACTGCTCGTAACTATGCTGTTGATATTGGTGCCTGGATTTTTTATGGGATTTCCGTTTCCCACAGGCATCCGCTTGTTAAAAGAAAATAAGCTGCAGGACATTATCCCCTGGATGTGGGGCTTAAATGGAGCAACTGCAGTTGTTGGAGCGGTATTATCGATTATGATAGCAATCGCCGTTGGATACAACTGGGTGTTAATTATTGGGGGCATTGCTTATTTTGTGATTGGAGCTTTGTTTCTGCCCAAAAAAATATAACCGGAGGAAGTGAAAGACAGGGTAAAAGATCCTGTATGCGGGAAGACTGTAGATGAAAAAGCATCCGCCGCAAAGGTAGAATATTGAAATTTATTTGTATTTTGGGATTTGATATTTGGAAATTCAATTCTGTATCTATAATTGTCTGAATATTCGCTAAATTAAACATATAGACAAAAATACTCGACTCAAACAAAATGACGCAAAATACAACTTCAGATAACCGTTCGTTCATTCTTGCTTCGTCGCCACATATTGTGGCGGACACAGGTATTCCTCAGATCATGCGGAATGTGATCTGGGCATTATTGCCTGCCAGTGCTGCTGCGATATATTTATTCGGTTTTAAGGCGTTGATATTAATTGTGGTTTGCGTTTCATTCTCGCTGTTAACCGAGTTTCTTTTTAATATCGGCAGAAAAAAGCCCGTCTCATTGAAAGACGGCAGCGCAGTGATTACAGGACTATTGCTGGCTTTGACACTGCCGCCAGCTTTTCCGCCCTGGGCAGCAGCCATTGGCGCCGTCGTAGCGATCGGACTGGGAAAACAAATATTTGGCGGGTTGGGGTACAATATCTTCAACCCGGCACTCATTGGCAGGGCGTTTCTGCAGGCGTCATTCCCCGTGCTCATCACCACCTGGTCGGCGCCCAGCACTTTAGCGGCTCAAGCGCTGGATGCGGTCACCACGGCAACCCCGCTGGCAGTGATGAAATTTCAACACCAGTACACACCCTATCTCAAGCTTTTTGTGGGAAACATCTCGGGTTCTTTGGGCGAAACATCGGCGCTGGCATTGCTCATCGGCGCGGCATTTTTATTTTACAAACGAATTATCGGTTGGCGCATTCCCGTTGCCTACCTGGGAACGGTAGTCGTAGTCGGCGGCTTTTTCTGGCTCATTCTGCCAGAAAAATGTGCGGATCCGCTGTTTCAACTATTGTCAGGCGGGTTAGTACTTGGCGCTTTTTTCATGGCGACCGATATGGTAACCACTCCTGTTACTCCAACGGGACGGCTCGTATTCGGTGCTGGCGCAGGTGTGCTGTTGGTGCTCATCAGAAACTTTGGCGGGCTCACCGAGGGGGTCATGTACTCCATTTTATTGATGAACGGACTCACCCCGCTCATTGATCAATATACAAAACCAAAAATTTTTGGGAGCCACCCAAAATGAAAAAAGTAACGCAAATGATTGCTGTGTTGACCATCGTGGGGTTATTTTCGGCTGTTTCGCTGGTGAGTATGTTTAACTATGCGCAGCCATTGATTGAAGCAAATCGCCAGCGAGAATTGCAGGCAGCCATAATTACGGTTTTGCCTGATGCCAGTTCCTACCAGGTGATCAATGAAAAGGAGGGAATTTACCAGGGTCTTGATGCTGACGGCAATCCAACGGATTATGCTTTTATTGCCGAGGGCAGCGGTTACCAGGGAAAAATCCGCATGATGGTAGGAATCAATCGGGAATTGACAACGCTCAAGGGATTGGAAGTGCTGGAAAATATTGAAACGCCCGGATTGGGCGCAAAGATCGATGAGCCTGATTTTAAGGCGCAGTTTGTCGGATTAAGTGTTTTGCCACAGATCGAGTATGTCCAGAACCGAAAACCTAACAAGCCTAATGCCATTCGGGCAATTACTGGCGCCACGATTTCGTCCCGAGCTGTGGTGAGAACGCTGAACAAAGACATTGAACGGATTAGGAAAATATTAGCAGCTAAAGATAAAATTTCATACTTGCCCGAAAGGAGGTGAGAAAAATGGTTAAAGATCCTGTGTGCGGCATGATGATGGATGAAAAAGAAGCCACTGCTACTGCTGAATATAAAAACAAGTCTTATTACTTTTGCAGCTCACATTGTAAAATGTCATTCGACAAAGAGCCTGAAAAGTACATCGGAGAAGAAAAGCATGGCCAACATTACCACCATTAGTCGTTTTTGCTTTTAGACCAATGATGATCATTCACGATTAATTGGAGATAAGTAGGATGAACATTGGTGTAATCATGGAGTGCAGAACGTGGAGTGAAAAATCAACAAATATTCGCTCCACGGTTTGCGCGATCCCTGTGTTTTCGCAAGGGTGATAAATCAACAAAATCAGTACTCCATTTAAATTATCGAAATATTCGATTTCATGATAAAAGCAACATTAAACAGAAAAAATTGAAAAGGGAATTCATGAGATCCTGGCAACTCTATGTTGATTTTGTCAAAGGTCTCTGGCGGGAGAACCCTGTCTTTCGCCAGATTTTGGGTATGTGTCCTACGCTGGCAGTTACCAATTCAGCAATTAACGGGCTGTCCATGGGACTGGCAACAACTTTTGTCGTGGTCGCTTCGGGAATTGTCATTTCCAGTTTTCGGCGGCTTATTCCCAACCAGGTACGAATCGCCACATTTACGGTGATTATTGCCACCTTTGTCACTGTGGCGGATTTGTTTTTAGCGGCAAAATTTCCAGCGATCAGCAAAGCCCTGGGCCCCTACGTGCCGCTGATAGTGGTTAACTGCCTGATTCTGGGCAGGCAGGAACAATTTGCATCTAAAAACCCAGTCATTCGTTCTTTAGCCGATACCTTTGGCATGGGATTGGGTTTTACCTGGGCGCTAATTCTGTTAGGCAGCATTCGAGAACTGCTCGGTTCAGGATCGATTTTTAATGTACAAATTTTAGGAGATTGGTTCCGCCCCTGGATTATTATGATTTTACCCGCAGGCGCATTCATCACATTGGGAATTTTGATTGGGTTGATGAATACTTTTTCGGGCACAGTAGCCAAAAGTACCCATCATCATTAGAGTTTGATTTGGATTTTAGAAAAGAGCTAATGAATAAATTCCAAAATTCAAATGATAAAAAACAAATAAATTTCAAAAACCAAATATCGAAATTCCAAACAAGTTTGGGTCATTGAAGTTTTGAATTTAAGATTTATTTGTTATTGGGAATTTTAGCTCTGATTCCATTGCTCGGAGCGATGGAATCAGTAAATAAGTAACAACAAATAGCAGGCTAAAAAATGGACGTATTACTCATTTTCATCGCTGCCGCCGTCACCAACAATTTCGTGCTGACCTATTTTCTGGGCATCTGTCCCTTTATCGGCGTCTCGGGTCGCATGGATTCAGCTATCGGGTTGGGGCTGGCAACCACCTTTGTGATGACCCTGACGGCAGCCGTGACCTGGATGATCAATGCTTTTATTCTGGTTCCGTTCAAGGTTCCGTTTCTGGAATACGTTTCCTTCATCATTGTGATCGCTTCACTGGTGCAGATCGTGGAAATGGTGTTGCGCAAGCACGTACCCGTACTATATCGGTCACTGGGTATTTTTCTGCCGCTGATTACCACCAATTGCGCTATCCTGGGATTGGCGCTATTCATGGTGCTCAGGGAATACAATTTCATTCAAGCGGTCGTTTTCGGCTTTGGTGCTGGCGTCGGTTTTACGCTGGCGCTGCTGATCATGGCAGGTATCCGAGAGCGGTTGGAATTCGCCGACGTCCCTAAACCACTACAGGGAGCAGCGATTAC
>JAADFU010000007.1 GCA_013152715.1 Calditrichota bacterium | reverse complement strand
CGAGAACTATTACCAATTAAAAAATCAGAAAAAATTATTTTATACCAAGGGTTAATTCATCCGGCTCGAGGTACAGATGTTTTATTAGAGACTATGAAATACATAGATAATGCAGTACTCATTTTTATTGGACCTGGAGACTACATAGAAGAACTAAGGAAAAAAGCTATTTATCATCCTAAAAAAGAACAGATTTTTATTCTTGATCCGGTCCCCGTCAATGAGTTACCTAATTTTACCGCCTCCGCAGATATCGGCGTAGCGCTCATTCAAAATGAATGTCTTAATTATTACTTTATGCTTCCAAATAAATTATTTGAATTTTTGGTGGCAGGTTTACCTGTGGTTTTTTCTGATTTTCCGGAAGTCAGAAAAATAATTCAGCGGCATGATGTTGGGAAAGTAGTTGATGAAACAAATCCCCATAAAATTGCCGAGGCTATCCATGCCATTTTATCAGATGATAACGTCAGACAAGAGATGTCGTTAAAGGCACAAAGAACTATTCGCGATTATTATAATTGGGAAATCGAAGAAAAAAAGTTATATAAAATTTATTCTAACATTGCTAAAAAAAAGATTTTTATTGAATTTCATGTTTAAATTATTATATTTTACTATGTGCTGCATAAAATCCGCCTACTCTTTTTTATTTCTTGGAGAATGTCAGCGTTATGAACAACCACAAACGAATTTTAATGGTATTGCAGAGCGACTTCCCGCCCGATATCAGGCTGGAAAAGGAAATCGATTCTCTTACACAAAAAGGGCATCAAATATTTTTACTCTGTAATAATAAAAAAAATAGGGCACGAGAAGAAACAATCAGCCAACATTTTAAAATTATACGACTTCCCCATTTTTATTTCAAAGGCAGAATATTGCAAGCAATATTTGGTGTACCGCTTTTTTTTAACCCAATATGGCTATTTCTAATTACTAAAGCCTGCTTAAAAAATCACATAAATGCTATCCATGTCCATGATTTGCCATTGGCACTGGCTGCAATTCTGATAGGAAAAATTCTCCATATCCCAGTTATTTTTGACGTGCACGAAAACTATCCTGCAGCTCTTAAAACCTGGGGCAAAAAGGGATTTCTGCCGATCTTGTTTCGCAACCCTGCTTTTGCTCGTAAATTAGAAGATATCAGTCTGAAATTAGCTGACAAGGTTATCGTCGTCGTTGAAGAACATCAAAATCAATTTATTTCTCGAGGGATCGACCCGCAAAAAATATTCATTGTTGGTAATACTGTACAAATCGAAAAATATACTAAACTTAAAATTGATCCTAACGTTATTGCAAAATACAAAAATAATTTTGTTTTGACCTACGTTGGGATCCTTAATCCAGAGCGTGAATTAGATATTGCAATTAAGGGGATAAAAATTCTGATCCGAGATATTCCTAACCTAAAACTTCTTTTAATTGGCAATGGACCAACCCGGTCCGAGTTGGAAAAATTGGCCAGAAAATTGGGAATTTCAGAGCAGGTTGAATTCATTGGATGGGTTGAATTTGAACAGACTGCCACATATATAGCGGCTGCTGATATATGCATTATTCCACGACCATCCAACGAAATGATTGACGGAACAGTACCGCACAAGTTATTCCAATACATGGCTCTTGCTAAGCCTGTCATCACTACTGATGCCCGGGCAATAGCCAGAATAGTTCGTGAAACCGAATGTGGTGAAATTTTTCAATCTCACTCTGCAGAGGATTTTGCTAGTGCGGTATTTAAAATAAAAAACTCTTCAAAAAATTATGGCAAAAACGGTAAAAAAGCCGTCAGTGAACAATATAACTGGGAAAAATCTTCAATAGAATTGCTGAATTTATATGAATTTTAATTATTCACGAACAGAAAGGAAATCTTATGAACATTGCGATCGTTGGCCTGGGTTATTGGGGACCTAATTTGTTGAGAAATCTGTATGAAAGTCAAATGACCGAAAAGTTAGTTGCCTGCGATTTGGATGAGTCAAATTTACAAAAAACAAAATTGAAATACCCAACTGTGGAAATTGAAAGCGATTATCGGAAATTGGCTAATCGCGAAGATATTGACGCCGTAATTATTGCCACGCCTGTTTCGCTGCATTTTCCCATTGCCCACGATTTTCTGAAAGCAGGAAAACACGTATTTGTGGAAAAACCAATGACAGAAAACCACAAAGAAGCGGAAGAATTAATTGCCACCGCTGAAAAAAATAATCTCATTCTCATGGTCGGCCACACCTTTGAATATAGCCCGCCGGTGCTGAAAATAAAAGAACTGATTGACAGCAAAGAATTAGGCGACATTTATTATATTTCCATGTCGCGCGTGAATTTAGGATTGCATCAGAAAGACGTGAGCGTAATTTGGGATCTGGCGCCGCACGATTTTTCCATGTTGTTTTTCTGGCTGAATCAGACGCCGAAACGAATTTCCGCCATGGGCAAAGATTGCGTGCAAAAAGACATCCCTGACGTGGCGTTCATCAACATAGAATTTCCGGACGGCTGCATTGCCAATTTGCAGATAAGCTGGCTGGCGCCGAGTAAATTGAGGCGCACAGCGATCGTTGGCAACAAAAAAATGCTCGTTTACGATGATACGGAAAACATTGAAAAAGTGAAAATTTACGACAAAGGCGTTGACTACAAAGACCCGGAGACATTTGGCGAGTATCAACTCAGCTATCGTTCCGGAGACATTATCAGTCCCTACATTCAAAATTTCGAGCCATTGCGCCGTGAAATGAATCATTTTATTGATTGTTGCCAGAACGGAAAAACACCCATCAGCAACGGCCACAGTGGTTTGCGCGTCATCAAAGCGCTGGAAGCTGCGGAAAAATCTTTGCGGAATAACGGTGTGGTTGTGGAGATTGATTGAGAATTTTAATCATCACGTGTGCCCACCTTAAAGGTGGAGTACACGTTGTTTCTAAAGTTTTCCCCGAAAAATTAGAGAAGCCAAACTAACAAAGGAGACCCTTCATGCAAATTCCATTTCTCAATCTCAAACCCCAGCATCAAATGCTAAAAGAACAAATCATGGACATTGTGAGTGAGGCGATTGACAACACAGCTTTTGTTGGCGGAAAGAATGTGAGCGGTTTTGAGGAAGATTTTGCACGATTTTGCGGTACGTCGCACGCCGTAGCCGTGAACAGCGGCACGGATGCGCTGCGATTTGCTCTGCTGGCAGCCGGTTTGCAGCCGGGTGATGAAGTGATTACTACGCCGAACACTTTTATCGCAACTACCGAAGCCATCAGTCAGGCAGGCGGGAAAATAGTTTTTGTTGACATTGACGAGAAAACCGATAATATTGATGTGGAAAAATTAGCTGCTGAAGTGGAAAAACGCGCGAAATCATCGAATCGATTGAAAGGAATTGTTCCGGTGCATTTATACGGACAAATGGCAGACATGAATCCGATTCTGGAAATTGCTGAAAAATACGGACTTTTCGTCATTGAAGATGCCTGTCAGGCACACGGCGCGTTGTATCAGAAGAATGGCAAGACTCGCAAAGCCGGTTCCATGGGATTAGCCGGGGCATTCAGTTTTTATCCCGGAAAAAATTTAGGCTCCTGCGGCGAAGGCGGCGCTGTTGCTACTAACGACGTCGAACTGGCGCAAAAAATTAAAATGTATCGGGATCACGGACAGAGTAAAAAATACTACCACGAATTCGAGGGTTTCAACGGACGCATGCACGCCATTCAGGCGGGAATTTTAAAATTGAAACTGAAACATTTGCCGGAATGGACTGAGAAACGCCGGGGAAATGCGGCTTATTACGGCGAATTGCTCAAAGACGTTGATGGCGTGATTTTTCCGCAGGAACCGGAATGGTCAAAAGGCGTTTATCATCTGTACGTGATTAAAGTGGAAAATCGCGACGATGTGCAGAAAAAATTAGCTGAAAACGGCATCAGCACCGGACTTCATTATCCGATTCCTTTGCATTTGCAAAATGCCTACAAACATCTGGGCTACAAAAAAAGCGATTTTCCGGTCACGGAAAAACATGCAGAGCAACTCCTTTCTCTGCCCATGTTCCCGGAATTAACAAAAGAAGAAATTGAGTATGTGGTTTCGACATTGAAGAAAATTATCAATGGATAGAGCGAACAAAGAAAAATCATCAAAAGATAACAATCTACCTCTTGTTTCAATTGTGATTCCCATGTACAATGAAGCAGGGAATATTGAGCGTTGCATCGGATCGATTCAAGGACAGAATTATCCGCAGGAAAAAATCGAAATCATTGTTGTTGACGGAAATTCCAGTGACGGCAGCCGGGAAAAGGTGCTGTCACTGGCCAAAAATCATTTCACTATCCGTTTGCTCACTAATCCCAAACGTAAAACGCCTTCGTCACTGAACATGGGAATAAAAAATGCCTCCGGAGAAGTCGTAATTATCCTGGGCGCGCACACAAAAATCAAAGAAGATTTTGTCAGCCAAAACATTCGGCTGATGAAGGAAATGAACATCAAATGCGTGGGCGGCACTCAGATCAATGTGGGCGAAAATTTCATGCAACGCGCTATTGGTTATGCCATGGGGCACCCTTTCGGACTGGCAAGCGCGCCCTATCGCTACGGGAAAAAAGAAAAATTTGTGGACACTGTTGTCTATGCTGCCTACCGGAAAGAACTGTTTGATGAAGTGGGCTATTTTGACGAAGATTTGTTCATTTCTGAAGACGCTGAACTCAATTGGCGCATCAGACAGGCGGGCTACAAAATTTTTTACTCTCCTAAAATTGTTTCTTATTATTACCCCAGAAAAACGATGGGGAAACTCATCAATCAATTGTTTCGTTATGGTATTTTGCGCGTTAACGTGATTAAAAAACATCTCAAGGCGATTAAACTGATGCATTTGATCCCGCCTGCGTTTGCGCTGGCAACTATTGTCTTTCTCATCGCAGGAATATTTAAGCCCTTTTTTTTGGTTCCATTAGCTGCAATTTGGGGACTTTATCTCGTTTTAGCGTTTATCTCGTCGCTTCAAATCAGTCTGGAAAAAGGATTTCAATATTTTTCCATTTTGCCAATTATATTTACCACAATTCACTTGAGTTGGGGGATTGGTTTTTTGTGGGGAATCTTTGTTTCGAAGGATAATTAAAGATGAATGGCTAAAGCTACTTGATTCTTAAATGACCCATCGGGCAATGCCAATAAGAGGCAAAGAAATGAAGATTTTTATTAAATTACGGTTTATCATTCTGGTCGAATTAGTCATTGCTTTTGCGTCTTGTCAAAATGATAAAAATACCCTTTCGCCGGTTATTCCTGAAGGGATACATGGATATATAGTTGATGAAAGGACAAACATTCCTATTGAAAATGCGACTATCAGCTTTGGGCGATTAACTTTTTCATCTGAAAAAAGTGGTTATTTTTATATTGACTCTAGCCACGTGGACATGGTGGGGCAAGTACTTCGATTAGAGATTTCATTTTTCCCCTATGAGAAAAAGATAGTTAAAATTGATAACAACTTATCATCATCCAATCCAGCGGATACAATAAGGCTTCAATTCCCCAATAAACTGAGAGAGTTTCAGCGGCTATTGCTTAAAGCGAAAGAGAAAAAATATAAAATTGTTCCTGTCATAGACTGGTATCGAAATTTAGAAATTTATAGAAACGAACGCACAATCATTATGAGACACGATGTAGATCATGCACCAATTACCGCAATGGGAATGGGCTTTATAGAACACCAAATAGGGGTGCATTCAACTTACTATTTTCGTTGGGCAACTGAAGGGGAAATGCAAATATCATACTTGTCGAACTTTGGGCATGAAATCGGGCTGCATTATGAAACAATTGCTACCTACTGTTATACACATAACATTACCAAAAAAGAGCAAGTAACAGAGCAGGTTTTAGATATCTGCCGCGATATTTTAAAATCGGAGATTAAATTATTTGAGTCAAAATACGGAGATATTTATTCAATTTGCTCTCATGGAGATAAATTAAATGCCTCCCTGGGCATACCAAATTATTATTTAATACTTAATCAAAGCCCAACAGATTTCTTTATTGAGACTTGGGCAAATTCACCGGAAGTTCTGAAAGTACCCGAAATTTTCGTGGCTGATTCTGGAAACAAATGGGATCCATTCTCATTTGAAGAAGCTCTTGATAAAGATTATAAAACGATATACGTTCTAATGCACCCCTGCTGGTGGCAAAATTAATAATAACGAAAAGCAAAAATATGCTCAAATTTCGATTAGAGCAAAACTATGTAGCAATCGAATTTAGAAGCTATAATAAGTATCATCGCAAAAAAACAAACTTCTTCCCAAAAATTAAAATTAGTTCCCCACCTCCGTCACAATCGCCTTATACCCAGCTCGTTGCATGGCATCCACAACCTGCTCCGCATTTTCCGGACAGAGAGCAATAATGGCACCGCCGCCACCGCCGCCGGTGAGTTTTGCGCCCAAGGCGCCGTTTTTGCGGGCGATTTCTACGAGTTCTTCCAGTTCCCAGGAAGAGACCTGAATGGCATTAAGCAATCCCTGGTTAATGTTCATCAAATAGCCTAATTTTTCCAGATCGTAAGTCTGAATTGCTTCCACTGCCTGAAGCGTGAGATCGTTTATTTGATTGAAAATCTGATCGTACAGAGCGCGATTTTTTTCCCAGCCCTGGCGTACTTGACGCACCATTTTCAGAGTCAGACCTTCGACGCCGCTCATTCCGATAACTAATGGCAATGGCTTCGGTACTTTAATTTCCTGTAATTTCGGAGGCGTATCTTTTTGGTACAAAATAAATTTCCCGTAAGTCGCCATGGTATTGTCTATTCCGGAAGGTGTGCCGTGAACGATTTTCTCTGATTCGTAAGCCAATTTATTCACTTCTTCATCTGACAAACCTAATTTAAAATGTTCGGAAAGGGCGCGAATGATAGCAACCGCTAACGCAGCGGAACCACCCAAACCCATGGCGCGAGGAATGTGCGGAAATAAAAACAGCCTCATGCTCCGCCCCATCAAATCGAGCGATTCCAGCAACATTTGCAGCGATTTGTAAATGGAATATCTGTAATCTTTTCCTTGCTGAATTTTTTCATCAACTCCCCATTGCGGCACGATGAGATAAATTCCTTCGTCGGCATCTTCCACTCGCGCCTGAATCGCCAGCGGAATCGGCGCAGCAATGGCGTGACTGCCGTAAACCACGGCGTGTTCTCCCAGCAAAATTACCTTTCCGTAGCCGGAAGGCAGCGGTTTTTTTTCGTCGGAAATCAGTTCTCCCCCTTCCTTACCTTCCAATTTCGCAGTGATCTCCCGCGCTTTCCAGATTTTGATATTTCCGCTTTCAATGATTCGGTTCACCACTTCGTCGAACAAAAAATCGGGAACGTTGGCGGCTTTCACTACGCTACGGGCGTGCAGAGTCATGTGACCTCGCTGAATTCCCTCTGTGACCAGCGCGCGCAAGGCAGAAAAATTTTGCGCCAATCCGACAGCGCCAATAACCTCAGCCAATTCCTGCGCCGATTTGATACCTAAAATTTGATGCGCTATTTTTACCGTCGGGTTTGATTGCAGAGGCCCGCCCACAGTGCCGACTTTCACCGGAATCTCGATGGTGCCCACCAGATTTCCGCTGTCGTCTTTGAACCAATTTGTCAGTGAAGTGTACGATTTGCCGCGAGCGGCGTAGGCGTGAATTCCGGCCTCGATGGCGCGCCAGTCGTTTCCCGTGGCGATGGCGACCGGATCGATGCCGTTCATGATGCCTTTGTTGTGCGTGGCAGCGCGATAGGGGTCAATCGCGGCGAAATGGTTCGCCAGGATAATTCCTTCCCGAACTTCTTCGCCCGAATAGCCTTTTCCCGCCAGCAATTTCGGCGGGATCACTGCCTTTGCCCGCACCAGCGACCGATCCGCAAGGTTGGAAAGAATACGCAAAAAAACTCTGCCCCTGGTAATTTTTTCAATCAAAGATGCCACGCCTTCACACATGCTGTTGACCAGATTGGCGCCCATGGCATCTCTGGTGTCTACGAGCAAATGGACGACCAACATTTCGCCGAATCGGGAACTCGCCGAATGTAAAATCACTTCGAGGTCCCGGGCGCCGCCGCCGCGAGCGACAAGATTCGGGTGCAGATCATTTGCCAGGTTGAGAATTTCTTCCTTCTGGCGAAGAATTGCCTGCTTGGCTTTGATCGGACTTTCCATGTCCATGATCTGAATTTGTCCGATCAAAATAGGCTCGGTGCTTTTGCTTTCAAATCCGCCGGCCTGACGCACGAGTTTTGCCGCAGAACTTACCGCCGCGACAATCGACGGCTCCTCCACGACCATGGGAACGATGTATTCCTTGCCATTGATCAAAAAATTCAGTCCCAAGCCCATGGGCAAACTGAAAACTCCGATCACATTTTCGATCATTTTGTCGGCTTCTTCCGGATGAAGCACATATTTCCCATTGGTCAGCGCTCGGGATTCTTCCTCATTTAGAATTTCGTATTTTCTCAGAAGTTTTAGTCGTTCAGTAATTGAATATTGATAAAAATCAGGAATACGCGACGTTTTCACTTGCTTCTACCTTAATTAATTTTGTTTGTAATCCGTTTGGTTCAAAAGTGAGATCAAGCGGTTCAAAACCTGCTTTTTTTATTTTATTTTTCAAATCGGGAAATGTCGTCTTCGAATCAGCGAAACAAATGCCGATATCTCCGCCGCCAGCTCCGGACGGTTTGTAAACAACGCCCATTTCCGCTGCTAAATTTGCCATTTTTAAATGTTCGTCGGTCACAATCGGCGCGCCAATTTCTTCGCCCAATCTTTGCATCAGCAAATTGTACTGATGAATGCTCTCTAAAAATTCGGTAACTTTTTGCTGCTGAAAAGCCAGACTTCCGGCATCGGCAACTGCCTTCATTTCATCGACAATCAGCGAAAATTTCTTTTTATTATTCAATTTAAAATCGTTGAACAATTTGACGAATTGGCTGGTCGAAGAGGCTTTCCCGACCCAGACCGGCAGCATGAAAAGATTTCTGGGAATGGTGAATTGTTCAATTCTTGGGTTTAAATTTTCCGCTCCCGGATTTATGCGATAGGACAAAATTGCGCCATAAACCGACGCCGCAATGTCAATTCCGCTGCCCACATTTCCTTGAGCGGCACGGTGAGCCTCAAGCGCCATTTGAAAAACCTGTTCTTTGTCCGCAGGAATCTGGCCCGAGCTGGCGAGCAAACTGGCGACAAGCGCGACAGTTAGCGCGGCGCTGGAGCCAAGGCCTAATTTGATCGAGCGATTATTGTGAAAAAAACCGTCGGTATCCAGCAAAAGCTGTGACGGGTGCAATGTTTTTTTTCCTTTTTGCAAGAGATGAATTCCGAATTCAAAAATAGAGACGAAAAATTTGAGTTTCTTTGCCATGCGCGGAGAGAGTTGACTCAGAAACCGAATTTTTCCTGTTCTGTCCACAGAAAATTGCAAATTGCGGATGCCAATAGACGGCGCCTGCAAAGTGAACGTCATCTGATCAGAGAGAGAAATTTCAACTCGCGCGAATCGATTCACTGTCATCACCAGCGAGGCGCTGCCTTCCAGCACGGCATATTCACCCAAAAGAATCAATTTCCCGGGAACTTTAGTAACAATTTTCATCATTTTTCCTTCAAATAATTTTCGCGTCTGAACCTAAAGGTGTCTGCATTACTCTTTTGACGCCGTCTATTTCAGAGAGAATTTTCTGAACCTGATCCAGATAATCCGGCTCACAAATGGCTTTGACCTGTGGGCCTGCGTCCACAGTAAAAAATACCGGAACTCCTTTCTGATTGCGCAATTCCCGAATTGCATGAATGGTTTCCACTGTGGCGCCGTTCCAGTAAATCAGCCCCGGTTTTGAGCTTAAAGCAAGAGCATGCATTTTCAAGCAACTAAATTCAGCGACTTCTGCCAGTAATGAAAAATCTTTTTTCAAAATTGCCTCCCGGCAAAGTTCAAGGTCTTTATCGGAACTTTGAACCCACTGGCTGTAATAGGGAGACGTTTCCTGCGAAAGTAACATGCCATCGGTTGAGCCTGTTTTTTTTGCCTCTTCCGAAGTAATGGCAATCAGCATTTGTAAATTCCAGTGATTCTCCTCTGCGATTTTCACCGCGTAACTGTCTGATCCGTCCTCTTTTTTGCCTTTTTTCATCTCCACAAAGCCGCCGAAAATCGAGCGCGCCGCAGAACCGGATCCCTGTCTGGCAATTATCGACAGTTCTTTTGGCGACATTTTCAAGTCAAGCGCTCCGTTCGCAGCAACTGCCAAAGCAGCAAATCCCGAAGCCGAAGATGCCAGCCCGGCGCCAGTGGGGAAAT
>JAADFU010000006.1 GCA_013152715.1 Calditrichota bacterium | reverse complement strand
AAAACGTTTAAAGAAGAATATTTGGAGCTGTTGAAAAGGTATCACGTTAAATATGATGAGAGATATATTTGGGATTAGGGGAAACTTGCAAATATGAGAAGTTAATTTTTATTCCGCCCCTTCAGGGCTCCAGGGATATTTTCTTCGTTTTTTTTCATGGGGCGTTGCCCCATGCTAAAATATTTGACTCCTTCGGAGTCTCCTAAAAAACACAACAAACAATCTTTTTTAAGACACCCCAAAGGGGTGAAATAAATCAGCCCAGCGCAGCGCGCTGGGATTGACAAAATACCCAAATACCGAAAGCTCTGAAGGAGCGAAATATGAAACATTCAACCTAAATAAAAAGGACCACCCCATGAAAAAAACACCCAAAATCATCGCATCAATGCTCGCTATTCTGGCGATCGTGATTTTTCAATTTTGCGCTACTTCGCCTTATCCGCCCGAAGTAGAAAACGCACTTAAAAAAGCCGGCGACAATCGCGCGGAATTGGAAAAAGTGATTCATCATTATCAGGAAACGGGCGACTCGCTGGAATTGCAGGCAGCGTATTTTCTCATCGGCAACATGGATGGACATAGCTTTGTCCGCTACGAACTGCTTGACACGAGCGGTGCGGCTGTGGATTTTGATGTGCTCTCTTATCCTGATTACAAAACCATGGTTGCTGCGTGGGACAGTGTTTCCGAAGCCATCGGTGGGATGGATTGGCAGCGAGAAGAGACGCTGGAAGATTTGCAGCACATCACGGCTGATTTTTTGATTGAGAATATCGACTATGCTTTTCGCGCCTGGCGGGAAAAACCATGGGCGGATTATCTTTCATTTTCTGATTTTTGTGAATACGTTTTACCCTATCGCGGCAGCAATGAGCCGCTGGAAAGCTGGCGGCCTTATTTTTTCAAAAAATTTCAGGGTTTAGCGGAAAAAATGAATGATCCCAAAGACCCAATCGAAGCCACGTCTTTGATCAATGATGATTTGAAAACATGGTTTACCTTCGATCCGATTTTTTATCGCCATCCGCAGGACCAGGCGCTTTCAGAGATGTTGCAAAATAAAAAGGGTCGCTGCGAGGACATGACCAATCTGGCTATTTACGCTATGCGCGCCAACGGTCTTGCCGTCACCAGCGATTACACGCCGCATTGGGCAGATACCGGAAACAATCATGCCTGGAATGCCCTGCTGGACAGAAGTGGAAAAGTAATCATGTTCATGGGCGACGAGGCAAATCCGGGAACCTATCATCTGCGCAATCGCATGGCAAAAGTAGATCGCAAAACCTATTCCTTGCAGAGGAACAATCTTGTTTTTCTAAAACCAGAATGGGAACAGGTGCCGCGCTGGCTGTCTGGGAAAAATTACGCCGACGTCACCCGCGATTACGTGGACGTGTCCGACGTGACCGTCACCCTGACGGAGCCAGTGCCGGACAGCGTCAATTATGCCTATCTCTGCGTTTTCAACGACGGCGAGTGGAAAGCGATTCACTGGGGCAAAATCGAAGGAGAGAAGGTCACTTTCACGGACATGGGGCGCAACATCGCTTATCTGCCCATGTATTTTGTGGGCGGAAAACTCATCCCGGCTGGCGATGCCCTGATTCTGGAAAAAGACGGGGCAATCAGGCAACTCGTGGCTGACGAGAATGACAAAATAAAAATCAAATTGGTTTCAACGACGCGAAGGAAACAACTCGCGGACACGGACGGCATCGAAAAGGCGTTTTTCAAAACCGGGAAAAAATATCACTTGTTTTACTGGAAAGACGAATGGGTACCGGTGGGTGAAAAAATCGCCGAAGGAAAACCGCTGGAATTTTCGCAGGTACCGAGTCAAGGACTATATTGGTTGACAGAGGACGCATCGAACAAAGAAGAACGCATTTTTACCATTGAAAACGGAAAGCAAGTTTGGTGGTAAATTGAAAGTCCCAAGGTGTAGTCCACCTAAAAGGTGGGCCACACCTTTTCCTCTCTTCATTTTTTTAAAAAAAATCGCTTGACTTTTACCTCAAAAAATGTTAAAATTCATAATATTATTATGTGGTTTACTATTTCCAAATACGATAATTTTGTATTTCAAAAAAATCAAATAATAAAAAAATAAACCCAAAACCTTAAAAATGGAGAGGGCTTATGGCATCGGAATCCCAGACCATCGACAAAAGATTTCAGGAGCTTGCAAAAAATTTTTCTCGCTGGGAAAAATTAAAAGACATGGTAGATCAATCCATCGACATGATGCTTAATTTGCGCCAGAGCGGTCATCCCGGCGGTTCCCGCTCTAAAGTGCACATGATGCTTGCCACCATGTTGAGCGGCGTCATGCGTTACGACATTCGCCACCCCGAAAAACGTTTTTCTGACCGGTTCATTCTCGTTGCCGGGCACACGATTCCCTTGATTTACGCGATATTCGCGGTTTTGAACGAAGCGCTGCGTCGCAAATACAAGCAAACCGGCAATAAAATATATCAAATCGCCGGCGCGCCGGAACGCGCGCTTTACTGGGAAGACCTGCTCACGCTGCGTCACAACGGCGGTCTGCCCGGACACGCGGAAATGGCAGGCAAAACTTTATTTCTGAAATTCAACACCGGCCCTTCAGGACACGGTTCTCCGGTCGCAGCCGGCGAGGCAATGGCGCTGAAATTAGCCGGTGCTGACGACATTCGCGTTTTTGCTGTGGAAGGCGAAGGCGGCGCCACTGCCGGGGCAATTCATGAAACGCAAAATTCAGCTTACGGCCTGGGATTGAATAATTTATACTTTTTGATCGATTGGAATGACTATGGCATTGACAATCATAAAATCAGCGACATTGTGTATGGCACGCCGCAGGATTGGTTCGGCGCTCACGGCTGGCGCGTTTTCGGCACTGAGAAAGGCATGGAATGGGAAACGGTTACTAAAACTTTGTTGGAAATGACTTATTCCGAAAATCCGGATCAGCGCCCCAACGTGAGTTGGTTCAAAACGCGCAAAGGCCGAGACTACGGAATTTACGACAACAAATCCCACGGCACGCCGCACAAACCGATGGACAGCCCGGGCTTCTGGGAGACAACAAAAATTTTCACCGAACGTTACGGCATCGAATTTGAAGGATTCGGAACAGAAGCTCCGGCGACAGAAGCAGAACGCGTGGCGCAAACAAGAGAGAACCTGAATCGCGTTTTTCAATTGTACGATCAGGATCCCGAGTTGCTGGATTACGTGGCAGAGACGCTGGTGAATTTAGGCGAGTCCATTCCCGAAAGCAAAAAGTTGTTTTACGATTTTGCTAAAAATCCGTTCAAAGACCCGGTGTTCACTGATTACAAGAATTTCCCGGAAGATATTTTTGTCAAACCCGGCGAAAAAGCTCCTAACCGCGCCGGTCTGGCGAAATTTGGCGCCTGGATTAATGCCGAATGCGCGAAGCGCTACGGCAGACCCATGTTCATCGCCATGTCTGCGGATCTGGCGGATTCGACGAACATCTCGGGGTTTGCCAAACCTTATCGTGATTTCCCCGGCTTTGGTCCTTACGATCGCAACCATAATCCGAAAGGCAGCCTGCTGCCACAGGGAATTACAGAATTCGCCAACGCCGGAATTTCCGCGGGTATCTCTACAGTTAATTTTGCTGAAAATCCGTTCGAGGAATACAACGGATTTTATTCTACGTGCTCCACGTACGGCTCTTTCGTTTATTTGAAATATGGGCCCATGCGTTTGTTCAGCCAGTTGGCGCAGGATTCGGAATTTCGCGTCGGAAAAACGCTCTGGATCGCGGGACACTCGGGACCGGAAACTGCGGAAGATTCACGCACTCATTTCGGCATTTTCGCGCCGGGCGTGACGCAGCTTTTTCCCGAAGGGCAAATCATTAATCTTTACCCCTGGGAACACAATGAAGTCGCGCCTATGATTGCCGCGGCAATGGCGACGGACAAACCCATTATCGCATTGCATCTGACAAGGCCGCCAATCGAAATTCCTGATCGGGAGAAATTGGGCATTGCCTCTCATTTTGAAGCGGCAAAAGGCGCGTACATCATTCGCGACTACAAAGCGGGCCAGCCCAAAATGGGAACCATCTTTGTTCAAGGAACAAGCACCACAGCCAATGTCGTGAAAATTTTGCCGAAATTGGACGAGTTGGGTTTGAACGTGAAGTTAGTGGCTGCGGTGAGCTACGAATTGTTCAAATTGCAGCCGGAAAGCTACCAAAAGCAGATCGTGTCAGACGAAGATTGGCATAATTCCACAGTCATCACCAATAGCGCGCGGCGCAATATGCGCGATTGGCTATTCAGCAAAGTTGCTGAAGAATACGCCATGTCCTCCGATTGGGACAATCGCTGGCGGACCGGCGGTTCCGTGGAAGAATTGTGCGAAGAAGCACACATTTCGCCGGACTGGCTGCTTAAAGGCATCGAAAAATTTGCCAAAGACTTGGACGCAAGACTGGCGGAATTGAAAAAATAGTCAAACAGCAAATTGTTTTTTCTCACCGTAATTTACGGGGAATGGTTCACGCCATTCCCTTTTTTTTGCACGTCGTCAAATTCGGCATTGCAGTTAAAGAATCCTTTGTATTTGCCTCTCATCTAAATTTTCTAAAAGCAAAAAGATTTAACCTTTTTGCTTAAAAATTTTGCAATTTCAAATATTTCAGAATATTTTTTTAAATTTTAATTGAATTAAATCTGCAAATTTCTTATATTTTAAGGAGACAGAAAAATGACAATCGAAAGAAAGGGCGACGTTACTTTTCAGGGAAATCCTCTGACAGTAATCGGCCCGAAATTAAAAATTGGCGACAAAGCGCCTAATTTCAAAATTTTGTCTAATGAGTTGACAGAAGTGACGCTGAACAGCAGCGCCGGAAAAATCCGACTCATCAGCGTGGTGCCGTCGCTGGACACAGGCATTTGCGACGCCCAAACCAGACGCTTCAACGAAGAAGCAGCCAAATTCGGCAGTGACGTCGTCGTTTTGACAGTGAGCGTGGATTTACCGTTTGCGCAAAAACGCTGGTGCGGCGCCGCCGGAATTGATCGCGTGGAGACGCTCTCGGATCACCGCGACATGAATTTTGGCAATGCCTACGGAACTCACGTAAAAGAGCTGCGTTTGGAACAACGTTCGATTTTTATCGTTGATAAAAATGACATCATTCGTTACGTCCAGTACGTTCCGGAAATCGCGCAGCATCCTGATTACGAGGAAGCGATCAGCGCGTTGAACAAAGTGATTAACGACTAATTTTTGAAATGCAGGAGCAAGCAATTTAATCGCAGCTTGCTCCTGTCTATTCATTTTCTTTCCCTGCTTAACGAAAAATACTCTCTTTTTATTTCATAAAAATTTTTCTAATGACACTGCCGCCAAGGAATAAAGATGTCAAAACATCGTTCGCAATTGAAAATTCTCGCTATTTTCATTTTAGCAAATGCTTTGCTCGCTTTTTTGACCTTCGCGTTAAAATTGTACGAAAATGTTCCCGGCCAGCTTGACCTAAACGCGCTACCAGATGTGCCGGCTTGGCTGCTTGGCATTGCCAATGGCGGCATAATTATCATTTTGTACGGCGTTCTGGGAATCCTCGGCTACTGGCTGGCGCGAAAAATGAATCTGCCGGGCATTTATCGCAGGGGCGCCGGGTGGAACGATTTGGTTTTGCTGCCGCTAATTATCGGCGTCGCTGTCGGGTTGGTGATGATTTTTGCCGATAAAATTTTCACTTCCGCATCTTCGTGGAACGGCTTTCCACATCCGCCGTTCCCGATGTCAATTTTCGCCTCGGCGACTGCCGGCATCGGCGAAGAAATTTTGTACCGCGGATTTGTTTTGTCGCTGTGGGCATTTTTACTCAATATTTTTCTGAAGCGCTGGCACGCGCGCAGTTTGTCACTGACGCTGGCGAACGTGATTGCCGCGCTCGCTTTTGGCGCCGCTCACTTGCCCGGTTTGATGATGATGATGCATTTCAGATCGATCAGTTCCATTCCGCCGATCGCGTTAGCGGAACTTTTTCTGCTGAACGGAATTGTCGGATTAGCCGCAGGAGATCGTTTCATCCGCGACGGACTGGTTGCTGCCATTGGCGTGCATTTTTGGGCGGACATTGTCTGGCACGTTATTTTTCCTTTAATCTGATAAAATTTGCAGCAGATTTTTTGATTAGATTTCTTTTTCATTGAAACAAATAATATGAATGACCAGTTGGAAAATTTTAAGTAAAATAGCAATGAAAATAATAAAAGCCTTACGGCTTAATTCCTAAAAATTCCTAAATTGGAGTGGAGTTAAGGCGTCAGCCTTTTAAAAACAATAAATTAGCGACTTATGTTCAATTTTAACTGGTCATTCGCATAAATATTTGATAATCAACTTCATTTTAAGGCTCTATTTAATAAATTTATCTCAATATTATTTTTCAATAAAAAATATGAGGAGAATATGGCCACACAAAAGAACACGGATGTATTTCAGGCGCGTTCCGATTTGCGAACCCAGGACGGAAATTTTTCTTATTTCAGTCTGGCGAAATTAGAGCAAGACGGCATCGGCGCCATCAATCGGCTTCCTTTTTCAATTAAGATCATTTTAGAAAACCTGTTGAGAAATTGTGATGAATACGTAGTGACGTCGGATCATGTGAAAGCTTTGGCTAATTGGCAGCCGGTATCAGAAGCACGCTCAGAAATTCCGTACAAACCTGCCCGCGTGATCATGCAGGATTTTACCGGAGTTCCGGCAGTCGTGGATTTAGCAGCTCTCCGTTCAGCAATGGCGCGTGCCGGCGGCGATCCGCAAAAAATTAATCCTATCGTTCCGGTCGATCTTGTCGTGGATCATTCAGTGCAAGTTGACGAATATGGCCATCCAAAGGCGCTTTTGCGAAATTCGGAAATTGAATTTAAACGCAATCGCGAAAGGTACGAATTTCTCCACTGGGGACAACAGGCGTTTAAAAATTTCCGCGTTATTCCGCCGTCAAGCGGGATTATTCATCAGGTTAACCTGGAATATCTGGCAAAAGTCGTGCAAATCAAACAGGAAAATGGTCTCGTCGTGGCATTTCCCGACACAGTCATCGGCACGGACAGCCACACGCCGATGATTAACGGTCTCGGTGTCGTCGGCTGGGGCGTCGGCGGAATCGAGGCGGAAGCAGTCATGCTGGGGCAGCCGATTTACATGCTCATTCCCGACGTCGTCGGTTTCAAATTGTACGGCGAACCTCAACCCGGCGTTACAGCCACAGACATCACGCTCACTGTGGTGCAGAAACTTCGCGAACATGGCGTCGTGGGAAAATTTGTGGAATATTTTGGCCCGGGAATCAGCAAAATGGCGGTAGCTGATCGCGCGATGATTTCCAACATGTCGCCTGAATACGGCGCCACGATCGGATTTTTCCCTGTGGACGAAGAGACACTGCGCTACATGCGCAATACGAACAGACCGCAATCTCTGATTCGCTTGGTGGAAGCTTACAGCAAAGAACAAGGGCTGTTCCGAACCAAAAACACACCCGATCCAGTTTACAGCGTGACGCTGGAAATGGATCTGGGAGAAGTGGAGCCTTGCATCGCCGGCCCCAAGCGACCACAAGACAGAATTCCTCTGGCACAAGCGAAACAAGCTTTTCATGAGATTTTGCAAACGCCAGTTGACAAACGCGGTTTTGCTTTGCCTGACAGTGAATTAAACAAAAAAACGACCATTTCCATGAATAGCAAAGAAGATGAACTACAGCACGGTTCTGTCGTAATTGCCGCTATCACCAGTTGCACCAACACGAGCAATCCGTCAGTTTTGATTGGCGCTGGCTTGTTAGCAAAAAAAGCTGTCGAACGCGGACTTAGCGTGCAACCACACGTCAAAACCAGTCTCGCGCCGGGCTCCAGAGTTGCCACCGACTACCTGAACGACGCAGGTCTGACGCCTTATTTGGAAAAATTAGGATTTTACACTGTGGGTTACGGCTGCACCACGTGTATTGGCAACAGCGGGCCTCTGCCCGAAGAAGTGTCCCAGGCAATTGATAAATTTGATTTTGTTGTAGCTGGCGTGCTCAGCGGCAATCGAAATTTCGAGGGCAGAATTCATCGCCAGGTAAAAGCAAACTATCTTGCTTCGCCCATGTTGGTTGTCGCTTATGCGTTGGCCGGAAAAATGGAAATTGATCTTACGACTGAAGCGCTGGGCAAAGATGAAAACGGGAATCCGGTTTATTTGAAAGATATCTGGCCTACCAAAGAGGAAATCGATGAATTGATTGACCGAGCGCAAAATCCGGATTTATTCAAAAAAGAATACAACGGCGTCGAAAAAAGCAACGAAATGTGGAATTCCATCCCGACGACAGAAAGCGCTCTCTACAATTGGAATCCCGAGTCAACTTACATTCAGGAACCGCCATTTTTCCTGAATTTTTCGCCAGAAACTGAACCCATTAAACCGATTGAAAACATGAAAGTGCTGGTCAAAGTGGCGGACAGTGTCACTACAGACCACATTTCTCCGGCGGGAAATATCGATCCCCAAAGCCCTGCCGGGAAATATTTGATCGAACACGGCGTTGAGCCTAAAAATTTCAACAGCTACGGCTCGCGGCGAGGAAATGACCGCGTGATGACGCGCGGCACTTTTGCAAATATTCGGCTGAAAAATCAACTGGCACCGGGGACAGAAGGTGGCTGGACAACCTATTTGCCCAGCAATGAAGTGATGACGATTTTCGAAGCAGCGGAAAAATACAAACAGACCAACACGCCGCTGATGGTGCTCGCGGGCAAAGAATACGGCACCGGCTCCAGCCGCGACTGGGCAGCGAAAGGGACAATTCTTTTAGGAATAAGAGCGGTTCTCGCTGAAAGCTTTGAAAGAATTCACCGCAGCAACCTGGTCGGCATGGGCGTACTGCCGCTGCAGTTTAAGCCCGGAGAAAGTTACCAGTCTATTGGACTCACCGGCTCCGAAACCATGACTGTCCACATTGATGACAATCTGCAAGCAGGACAGGAAGTGACAATCGATTTTGTCGGCGACCACGGAGCCAAAAAGTCAATCTCCGCCATTTGTCGACTGGATACGCCCGTTGAAGTGGATTACTACAGAAACGGCGGGATTTTGCACACGGTATTGCGAAATTTTCTGAAAGCGTAGTAAAATAAAACCGCAGATACCTGAAACCAGGCCTTTGTGAAAGGCCTGGTTTTTTTTGCCCTTATTCGCTATCCTTACACTTGTTAACGTCATCCCCGTCAATTTATTTACTATTTTTCAAATAGTTATCGTTTTTTTAACTATTAATATTCCCCACCATATCATAATCCATATTTTTTAATTTAACCCTAAATACTATTTTTCTAATTTTAATCTTGACAAAATCATTTTTTCTTTTTATATTGTAACATCTTCATTAATTTTAGTAACATTTTACTATTATTATTCTAAAACCTCACACATCTCACCTAAAATTTGGAGGGGCGATCAATGAAAAACAAAATGGCATTCATTTTGGTCATTTCGTTCTTGCTGCAATTATTTCTCATGTCTTGTGGTTCTCAAAAAATGCTGACAGAAGGCGAAGAACGCCAGTTGACAAAAGGAAATCCGCCGGAATGGGTCAACAATTACAAAATCAAAAACACGAAAGAAAAACGCGCTGTGGTCGGCGTTTCCAAAAATTACGCTATGGAATCATCCGCGCGCAGTGACGCCATTTTGCAGGCGCAAAAACAGGCGATTACGTTGATTTCGTCCACCATTTCCCGAAAAATTAAAGAAGGTTTGCACTCAGAGGCAACGGCCGCGGAAATTGTTCAAGAGGGCGCTGTCAAAAAAGATTTGACCGACCTTTCTACTGAAGGTGTTTTCCAGGGGGAAGTTGATCAATTCTACATCGAGAAATACGAAAAAATGGTCGGCGGCACAAAAAAGCATTACTACAAAGCCTATGTACTGCTGCTTTATCCAAGAAATTTGGCGAAAATTTCAGCGCAGAAAATTTTAGCAATGAAGAACCAAAAAGAAACAGATGAGAAAAATAAAAAGCTCATCCAGAAAGCAGAAGAATTAGTCAATCAGATGGATTTTGACTGGTAAACTCCAACAAGTCAGTCACAAAGGCAATAATTTTCAGGAGCCCAATTTTATTAATCAAAAGCTGAAAGAGGAGGAATCCAATGAAACGGTTGCTCATTTTCGCACTCTTCACTATCATTACTTCATTTTTACTTTTCGGATGCGCATCAAAACAGAAATTGGTGCCAGGCATGGAAATTCAGCTCACAGGAAAAAAACAGCCCGACTGGGTGAGTAATCCAGCGAAAAAAGATACCAAAAATCTCAAAGCCTTCGTGGGAATTTCCCATGATTTTGAAATGGAAGGCGACGCCAGACAGGATGCGCTGAAAGATGCGCGCCAGCAAATCATTGATTTCATGGGAATTCTTGGCAAAAGAGTGCTGAGAGAAGCGGTTGTTACATCGGGAATGTCCACCGACATCGTCGTGCCGGCGATAGCCAGCAAAAATCAGACAGAATTTGTATCGGAAAGCTTCGTAAAAACCAGAGCAAAAAATTATCATATCGAAAAATGGCAGCGCGTCCAGGATGATGCAACTTTGAAGAATTTTTACAAAGCCTATGTCCTGATCCTTTTCAACGAAAAGGACGGCGACGCTTTGATGAAACAAGCTTTGGCTGACGCAAAAAAGAAAGCAGCGACGGCGGCTCAGAAACGGTTAATTGAGAGAGCTGAAAAATTAGTTGATGAGAAATCTTTATTTGAGCAAAATTAGCCATGATTAAAAAATCCTTTCGAGCACAAAGCATAATCTTGTTGCTATTTGCCGTTGTCGTTTTGTCTGGCGTGGCGTCAGCTCAGAAAAATTTGCAAGAAGGAGAAGAGCGGCTCATTTCCAAAAAGAAAATGCCGGACTGGGTTGGCAATCATAGCGAGGAATTCGTTGTCGGAATTTCCGGCAGATTTCAAAATGAAAGAGACGCACGTCGAGATGCGTTGCTGGACGCGAGGAAACAAATCATCGATCGTCTCGGCGTGCAATTGACGACGACGCAAAAAGAGCGCATTGTTGAACGAAGCGAAAATGCAAGCGACAATATCGTGCAGACCGGCGTGGAAAAGGAGATTCAAACTGAGGCTATTTCCCGAGCGTTAATTCGCGTGCGTGAAAAAAAACACTACGTGGAAAAATACGCCACAAAACATATCGGCGAGATTCAATATTATTACATTGCCTACGTTTTAGTCCCTTTTTCCAGAAAAGAACACGACAAGCTCATTGAAACTACGATAGATCAGTACGAGACTGATTTTACCAACGGCGTCAACAGCATCGCTTTAGTCCAACCCGAAAATTTGAGATCCGTGGCGCTCCGAATTCAATATCTTTTCGATTTGTGCAAAAACGCGCGCGCCATGATTGGCATGAGGCCTGATTTTCTTGCCAGAATCGACTCTTGGGAGAGGAAATTGAAAGAAAAAAGGGTTGCCGCCTTTGAAAACTTGCAGCAAAAACCCATCGGCTTCGACCAGCAGCCTCAGCCAAACGGCCGATTAATCGAACCCATCGGCATCCAGCTCAGTTTGAACGGAGCGCCGATTTCCGGACTGCCGATAGCGATTAAATGGAACAACAAAATAATCGCCACCGGTCAAACAGATACAACGGGCCGCTTTGTTTATCAATGCAAAACACCGATCATTGGCGCGGTAAAAATACAACTTGGCGCGCCGCTGGGGGAAAATCAAACGTACTCATTAACCAGTTGCACTTTTACAAACAAACCCCGGATATTCATTGCCATCGATGAATGGGACGCCCAAAATGAACAACCGGAGAGCATTATTCAGAGCGCTGTGGCCGAAGCTTGCAATAAAAACAATCTCGCGACAATCACTTCCAATAAATTAAACGGCTTCAGGATTGAAAGACTGTTTCATGGCGACTATGATTTCTTTGACACTTTGGGTCTTAATTGTGCCTTTGTTTTTGTGGGAAAAGTCACTTTTCCTGTTATTCGCGAGTCAACTTTAGCCAACGGTATTTTTCAGGCAAAAGCAAATTGCACCTTGAAGTTGATCGATGTCATCGACAAACAAGAAATTTGGGGCAAATCATTTGATTCAAGCTATCAATTGGGCGCGACCCCCAACGAAGCGGGAAGACGCGCCAAAGTACGATTGAGCAAACAAATCAGTGAAAGTCTGACCCATTTATTAGCTGATTTTTCAGATAGCGAATGATCATTTACGCTTTGTTCTTTGGAAAAAAAATACAGAATCTACAGCAGAGAAGAATTCAGCTAAATTCTGACGCTTAAAACAGAGACGCGAGAAATGTCATTAATGCAAAATATGATGATGTTATTTCTAATTTTCTGGAATTCAATTTTGTTCTCTCAGATAAAAATTACCAATAAAAAAAATGAAAGTTCAACGCTGTTACAAAATTCATGGAATGCTATTCGAAAAGAACATGAAGCAAGACTGGGCATTCGCAGTAGCGCCGCTGCGCGGTCTGGCGACGCGCGAATAGACAGCTCGTCGTTGTCCGTGTTTTTCAATAGCGACAGCAGCCAGCTAATTGCCGAAGCGATAGTATGTGGCAGGACAAAATCGTCTTCCATAAAAGTATCACAAGATTTAGCGCACCAGGGTTTGCTAAATCAAATATTCTCATTAAGACAAAATTTGAGCGGACTTGATTCGACGATCATTTTAAAATACATTCAGCGTCACAAAATTCCATTAGTAAAAAAATTAAACTATCGTCCTCGCGTCTATGCGCGCGCAAATTACAAGGTCGCTTTGGACTTGACCGGGACGAACGGGATTTTTGCCTTTTTGAACGAACAGGCCAAAATCATTGCCCAGCGGAAAAAAGCAGAAAAGAGATACACCGGTTTGATCATCGATGCGCGAAGCTTTTATATTTCACAAACGCCGCTCATCAATATCAAATGCGGAAATTTCAATATTTTTGGTCCGGAAATCGTTAATCGCGACAAAGCGCTTGAAAAAGGAATGGTGTTGTGGGCGAGCAATCCGCAACAAAATCTGGTAGTCGCGCGAGTTGGGGACGCTCCGTTGATTATTGTGCCTGTTAAAATTGTCAACGAAAGCACTTTTGTCCTGGACACAAAATTTTCAGAAATGTTAACGGCAAATTATTTTCGTACGATTTTAAAAAATTGTGCTGTGGTCATTTTAAATTGATGGGCGCCATGAAAAAATCAAAAAAAATCTTTTGGGCAATTAGTTTCTCTCTTTTCGCGCTCGTGTTGGCGACGCCACTCAATGCTCAGACCGAAAGAGGCTGGTTTTTATTCCACAAAATGCTCAGACAAATGAGCGATTTAACAGTGCAGGATCGCGTCGATGTCATTTTTGCGCTCGATGACACGCTCGAGAATATTCTGCCGGTAGATTACCAATGGAAACCAAACGAGATCGACGGCATCCGCTCGCTGATTGCCACGGGATTTTCCTTTGATTATTCGCCTGAAAAAATCGCTTCCGGCTGCAAAACTCTGTTTCAAGCCTACCAACTGGGAGCGCTCCACCCTGAAGAACTGGCATTTTTGGAGCTCATCTTTGCCGGCAAAATCACCGCAGCACAGCTTACTGTACTGACCAAGGTTTCTTCAAAAATTTCAACCTTTCCGGCCGACATTCGCATTCCTTTTCTGCGCGAAATTTCCTCAAACAATTATCCGGAAGAAAACGTCGCCGCGGTTTTGAATTTTATGACAACAGCGCGCAGCAACCAAATCAATCTCGACCGCGCTTTGGTCGTCGCGGTGGTCAGCCTCAAGCAGATAGCGGACGCCGAGACGCTAAAAACAGCGCTGTCGAAATCTCTCACCAGCCTACTCCGGCAGAAAGCAAAACAAGACCGGTTAACGCGCTATGCTTCCATCGCCGGAAATTTTTACAATAGCGGCATTCCCAAGGAATTTCTCAATAATGTGACAATCAAGGCCGTAAATGAAAATTGGAGCCGCAAATCTTTCATCCATCTGCTGAAAACTCTGGCAAAAGGAAACAAGGCGCGGATCGATTACGAAAAATTGTACGAGAAAATTCTCGCACGCGTCGCGAGAAAGTCGCTCATTTCAGAAAGGGAATTCACGCAAATATGCGACGAGGAATTGCAAAGTCAAAAAAAAGCGCTGGAACGCAAACGGACGGCTTTGGCGGATAAGTCGGACGAAAAAACCGCTAATGTCAGCGGTGACTATCGAACGCAAAAATTGCGACAAATCATCAAAGAATATTTGGGCACGCCGTACATGTGGGGCGGCACTTCAAAAAGCGGCATCGATTGCTCGGGTTTGACCCAATGCGTTTTTTCGCGTCTGGGAATATTCCTGCCTCGAGTGAGTCATCAACAATACCGTGCAGGAAAAACAATCCCCCCGGATCGGCTAAAACCCGGCGATCTGGTGTTTTTCTCGAACAATTATTACGGCGAAGTCGATCACGTGGGAATTTATCTGGGGAACGGAAAATTTTGTCATGCCAGTTGCAGCAGAGGCGTGACCATCAGCAATCTGAACAAACATTATTATCAGGTACATTACGTTGGCGCAAAAAGATACTTTGAATTATAAAGTGTAACCAAAATTTGTGAGGGAGAAAAAATGGACAGCAAAAAACTCATCCTGGTGTTGGCTTTAGGTTTATTGCTCATCTTCGGGACGCAAATTTACGCGCAGCAAAAAATAGTGGCTTTCGTTAAGCCGTTGCAGGCAATCGGCGTTCCGGAAAGTTTCGCCAATCGCGCCACACAGCAGTTTCGTAATGCGTTATCTCAGACGGGCAGATTTGGCCTTATCAGCGAAGAAACATGGCGCAATGTCATGGAAACTCAGGGCATCGTGATGGAAAATATTGCGCTTTTCGATGAAGATCAGGACAAACAAATCGCGAAGCTGGTTAATGCAGATGTTATTACCTACGGAAAATTGGAACAAGAAGGAAATGTCATCAACTTTTCTCTTGACTATTACAATGTGGCAAAAAAATATAACGACTTTAGCTTTTTGAGACAATTAATCAGCGAAGGCGACCTGAATGAGGCGATTAAAAATATTGTTTCGCAAATAATGAGCAACATTGTCCCGAAAGGTGAAGTTCTGTCAATCAATGGCAATGTCGTACGGATTAAAATTTCCTCAAAACAAGACGAATGGAAGCCAGGTAAAATTTTCAACTTAAAAAAACCGGACGGCACCATTTACGGAAAAGTGTCAATCATCAACAGCGACGGAGACGTCGCCATTGGCAATACAAAGTCCTCTGAGTTAACCGGATTTGTTGTCAAGGGCGACATTGTTGAGATGGCAACGATCGTTCCGATTCCGATAAATCAAAAACCAAACGTGGGATTAGCTTCTTTCGAAAGCACGCTCAATCAATCCAAGCAGGATGATATTTATCTCAACTGTCAAACACAAATTAACAAGAGCCACCGCGTCAATCTGTTTGACGACAGAACAATTCGCGACGTCTATCTGGAACGTTCGCCGGTAAAATTGGATTACATCATTGACGGAGAGATCAAAAAAGACATCGAATATGGGACTTATTCAGTCACTATTCGATTAAAGGCTTTCTCGACCGAACAAATAATCAAACAAGATTATCTGAAATGCACTGAAAAGATGTTAGACAAAACGATAGAAATATTACTTCATTCCATCCTCAGTTACTTTCCGCTTCAAGGTGAAGTAAAAAAAATCGATGAGAAAGAAATTCAAGTGAATCTTGGCGAAGACCAAAATGTCCGCAAAAAGATGAAATTCGTTGTCAAAGCGAAAGACTCAAAAAATATGATTTGTGAAGGAAAAGTAAAAAATGTCTATCGTGAATATTTTACTTGCAAGCGAGACCAAAAAATGAGCCAAGCGAGCCTGGGCGACATTGTCCAAATGAGGGAAGATGAAAAGTTGGCAAAAAAAACGCGGAAGTTACGAGAAAAAATAAGCGATGAATACTACCGACACGTTGAAGCAATCAACAAAGCTGCGGCTGATTCGCTGGCAAATGTTGAAAAGAAAAAAACAGCGGCTCACGATAAAATCCAAGAGAAACTCGCGCCGAAAAGCCGCTTAAAATTTAGCCTCGCAAAAATTCAATGGGAACAGGATTATCAAGAAAATCTCTACGGCGGGAAAAAGACGACCAAATTTAACGCCGCCATGTATCTGGGCAATCATCCGAATTTTCATATTGCATTTAATTATCAATATGCTTATTTTGAAGACAATACCAGAGCGGTAGGCAGCGAAGGGAACAGTTTCATCTCGTCGCAGAGCTATGGCGTAGGCGCGCGCATTCAATTTGTGCTGCCGTTTTTGTTCTCAACCAGTTTTATGCCCTACGTCGAAGGTTTCGGGCAATTCGCCAATTTCTCTCCCAATCTGAAATCCGGTTCGCGAATTCACGTTGCCGAAGATCGCTGGACAGCCTATTACGCGCTCGCCGATGTTGGAGTGGAATTTGTGTTCAACCGTAAATTCTCCCTTTTCGGGCAGATTGGCGCCACGAGAAAGTTGAAATCGCCCGCAGAGAAGCCAAAATTTGAATACCTATTCATCGATGGCGGCATTGGAATTTGGTTTTAAGAAATTAATCAAAAGGGAAAAAAATGAAATCATTGATCGTTACTTGATCGTTACCTTACTCTCCGGATTTATGATTTATGCCGGGTATATTTACCACCCCATTATTCATCGCATCGGGAATGATCTCGGCCAGAAATTTCAGACAGAATTTGTGCCGGTGGAACAGAAAAACGCGCCGTTAACTCATACAACCAAGCCTGTACAGCTAAAAAAGGATATCCTCACAGAAGAAAAAGATGAAACGCTCGCTGAACAGGGAAAAGATACAACGCAGCAAACAGATGCGAGCACTAATTTGGTTGAGCCAAAACCTGTGAGCATTTCCGAACTACCACCACTACGGAGAAGAGAGTCGCCAGCGACTACGTGGAGCAACCAACGACGCAAACCGCATAAACGAAATACACAAACCCAAAAGCCCCCGCGTTTTGATTTACTCACTGCGATCAAAAAAGGCGTAAAAGTTTCCGACCCATCCAAATATTTCATATCCGACAGGGACAGAGAATTGGGCAGAGAAATTCAGAAATTGGAGAATGATTTTGAACAGCAATATGCAA
>JAADFU010000005.1 GCA_013152715.1 Calditrichota bacterium | reverse complement strand
TCTCCGAGAGCAACATCCCAACTGGTAATGGCTGGAAACACCTGATCGTTATCGACAAAACTGGCACAAGCTTCTTCACTTTCCACAAAAAATTGCCAGGTATAAGGACTCGCCAGAGGCGTGCCGTTGCTGGCATGAATCCCGGTGGTCAAAGTTACTGTGACAATCTCTCCGTATTTAAAATTATTGTTCGGATCAAAGGTAACTACATTGCCGTTTACAGTGTAGCTTCCGGAAATTTTGCCTGTGTAACTGCCTATCACAGAGAAATTATTCTCATCAACCGTGTTGGCATCAATGTCCATGTTGAAATTGACCTGTATGTCGCTCGAAGGCTCGACATTATTTTCATTCTGATTCGGAGTATGCGAAGTTACCTCAACATTATAATTTGCCGCTCCGGGCGTGCCTTTTTCAGTGGCGCCATTATCCCAGCCCTGGGCAATATCCGCAGTGAACCAACTTGTTGGCAGAGTTCCGTCTGCGGGAGGAGTAACTCGCATCATTGAATATTTCAAGGTGTTATCTCCGGCAGCAGGGGCACCAGTTCCGTCATCCGCCGTGTCAATTAAATTAGCTCCGGTTGTAAAATCGCCGTCGTAAAGTTTAATCTGCAATTGCGTATTTGCGAGAGAGACATCGCTATCAACAATATCCGGTGTGACGTCTATCTGGGAATTTGCAGCGTCGTAGTTAGAAATCAAAAAATAGCCGTTCGCCGGAATGGTGTTTCCTGCAGGAATTTCCAGCATCAAAGCTTCGGCGCCGCCGCTCAGTTTTGTGAGTTGCCAGCCGGAAATATCGAGAGCATTGGAAGTTGTATTTCTCAACTCAATCCATTCGTCATACGTGGAAAGCGTGGATCCCATCCACATCAGCTCGTTAATCACGACGCTGCCGGCGGCAGGAGCATTTAGCACATCGAATTGATTGGAAGAGCCGGTTTCTGTCCCGCTGCTGTTGGTCACAGTGATTTGATCTGATGTGTATTCCGAAGAAATAGTGACATTCCCTGTCCAGACGCCAGCGGTGAAATTTCCGCTCGTTGTCGGAGAGATATCTCCGGAAAGGTCGCTAATATCCACGGTGCCTGTGAAAGAGGTCACCGTTGCATCGCTGGCATCTTTTGCCGTGACGGTAATTGAAAACGGCACCCCGACCGTTTGATTGGCAATGGGATCAATGGAAAAATGATCCAGCGTTTGCACGCCTTCCCTAACAGTGACATTATCAAAACGGATGAATTCCGTAGTCGCATTATTCATGACGCGAATGACAATTAGCAAAGTACTTCCGGAAAGATTTGCCTGCGAAGCGACCAAATTGTTGAAATCATCGGACACATCACCATTGGTGTCAAAGAGAGTCTCGGCTCCGCCGTCTATCTGGTAGTAAACTCGAATGTAATCAGAGGATTCAAGGTCACCAACTTCACTCAGATCAACGGAGACTGAAACACTACCATAACCGGAAATGTCGATTCCTTGCGATCTCCAGACAGCTTCGCCATCCAGGTCGTTGCCTTCTATTTGATTGGAACGCACTTCAAAATGATCGTCTCCGTCAAAAGTGCACGCAGAGACATCGACAGTCCATTTTGGTGGGATACCACTGCCTTGGGTCGTACCGTCCGGATAAGTGAAATTTTCGCTCCAGATCACAGTTTGGGCATTTACGGAAAAAGAGAAGAAAATCAAAAACAAAGCGAGAGAAATCAACAACTGGGATTGGTTTTTCATTTTCGCCCCCGAAAATTTTGGGAATTATAAATTTTTATGGCTTTCAGGCAGGAAAGGTTTGAAATTTTTGCCTTTCATTAATTTGTGAATGCTAAAATTGCTGATTCAGAACATTAACAACTATTCGATTAATACCTTAAAACTGCGAAAAATGCAGAATTTTATTCGATAAAAATTTCTGTTTTTATTATATTGAAAAAAATGAAAATTGTCAAGGAAAAAATGAGCGGAAAACGAATTTGAAAAATTAAAATTGTCTGTGCAAATAAAATTTCAGCTAATTGTTGAATATTCAAATTTGCAAAATTGTATTGACATTTATCTTAATTTCGCCTATATTTAAAGAAAAGTTGTTCCCGAGATTGAAAAATAAAATGCAAGAAAGTTATCGGCAAAAAAGCTCCCCTCTGAAACTCATTTTGGCGTTCGTGCTGATTTTGTCCGGCGCGGCGTCTATTTTTCTCTTTCCCCGGCAGATATCCGGATTTCCAATCTCCCGGTCATTGTGGGTGATTGTGGAAGCGGTTGAAAATTTCCTTTTGGCAGCGCTTTTTCTGTTGCACTTGCTCTTCGCTTTCAGGCACCATTCGCGGGAAAATCTGTGGCTGGCATTGGCGACGTTCAGTTTTGGACTGCAAAATGGACTGCGTTTTTATTTCTCGCCGGCAGCAAATTCTGCTAATTCGCCACTTGAATTTCATTTGTTGAGTTTTGGTTTTGGCGCATTTTTATTGCTGCTTTTTATTTTTGCCGCTTCATTGGCGGAAGGTCGCTTTCTTGCTATTGAAAATCGAAAAAAAAATTCGTTGTTATTTTTCGCGGGAGCGCTGATTTTGCAGGCTGCCGCGGTTGCGATTTTTTATTTCATAAAAAAATATTTTCTTTTTCAAATTGAAAAATTCCATCTTCATCAGATTGTCGCTGCTGTCGGCTTGCTTGTCTCTGTCCTCCTCATCTGGAAATATGCGCGGAATTACATTCGAAACGGACTTTTTCCCGATTACTGGCGTTCAGTGGCGATGCTGTTCTTTGCCGTGGTTTTTGCGATTATTTCATTCGCGAGCGCGAGAGAATCCACTTTTTTCTTTTCGCAACTTGCTACTGTTTTGGGGTTGCTTTGCCTCGCCTGGATTCTTTTTGTTGAAAATTACAAATATCTGGAAGAGGAGCAGGAACTTCGTTATCGCGCCGAGCAGAAATTTGTCGAAACAGAACGCGAGCTGGCGAAATGGCAACGGCGGTTGCAGCTTCCTGGCGTTGGGTTTTGCGAATTGGAAAGAGATGGCAGGTTTGTTTTTGCTAATGAAACGCTGGCGCAGTGGTTGGGCGTGCGGACGGAAAATTTAATTGGCGGAGACTTTCAGAAATTTTTGGCGCCTGACAGCAGGCAAGAATTTGAGACAATCGTGCTGAAGAACAAGCCTAATTTTATTCGTCTCGACTTAAAATTAAAAGAAAAATCGCGAAAAACGATTCCGGTGAAAGTCATCGTCAGCACCGCGGACAACGGTTGGCTGCTGGCAATTGTGGAAAATGAAAAAGAACTTTTGCAGCGAGAGGAGCTCAAAACTTACACCGCAAAATTGGAAGAAGAAGCCCGCGCGCGAACCCAGGATTTGCAACAGCGACAAGATGAACTGGAGAAAGTGCGCCGTTTTTACGAAACACTGCTGGGCGGCATGAGAGACATTGTGCTGGTTGTAAATCGTCAAGGAAATTGTACTTACATTAATCCCTACGGCAGAGATTTGCTGGGTTACGAAGCAAAACAGTTAACGGGAAAACGATTGCCGAATTTTTTCGCTGATGTGAATAAATTGCACAAAAATTACGGCGACGCCATGCGTGTGGAACTGCGGGATTATGAGGCGCCGGTCAAAACGCGCGCCGGAAAGACAATTGCCGTGAGCTGGAATGTGCGGTTCTTGTTTGACGAAAATAAAAAAAATATCGGCGCGATGTGCGTCGGCAGGGAACTCGCCGAAGCGAAAGCGCTCCGTGAACAGTTGGAATTGCAGCAAGGGACTTTGAAGTCGCTGGTCGCGGAGCGAACCCGGGAACTGGAAAAACGCGCTGCAGAGTTGTTGGAAATTTTGTCTTTTGACGAAAAATTGTCGCTGGAGTCGATGCCGGAAAAGGTTTTGACGGAAGCCTGTCAGACAATTCGTCGTCTCGGCTGGGGGCAGGTCATTTTTTCTCTGAAGTCGGATTCGGGGCATCCGTTCAAAATCGCCGCGTATGCCGGTATTTCCAAAAACAGCATTCGCGAATTCGCGCGGAAAAGGCCGTTTCTGTTTCAGGGCGCTGAAATCTATCTCTCGAAAAAGAATCAATTAGGCGAATCGTACCTCATTAAGTTTAAAAACAAAAAAGCGATTGCCGCGTTTGAAGTCGGCGAAAGCTGGGCTGACGAAATGGCGCTTATTTCCCCGGTAGCAATCGAGGGCCGGATTTTTGGATTTTTGAGCGCGTTTCAGCCGAAAGAAAAAAGAATTCCCAACGAGCAATTTGTGCGAACGCTGGAAATTTGTGCCCGGAAAGCGGCGGTTCATTACCGTAATTACAAATTGCTGAAATCCGCGCTGGAAAGGGCAAAACAAACCGACAAGTCGAGCCGTTTCAAAACCGATTTCTTCCATGTCATGGCTCATGAACTGCGCACGCCGCTGAACTCAATTGTTTCGTTGACAGATGTGCTGCTTTCGGAACTGAGCGGCGATTTGAGTCCCGATCAGGAAAAACAACTGCTAATTATTCGCCAGAACAGCGACGAGTTGCTGAAATTGATCAACAACATTCTGGATTTGGCGCGGTCGGATTCGGGGAAATTGACGCTTGAAGAACACTATTTTTCTCTGGAAAATTTGCTGGAACGCATTTTGAAATCGATCCGACCGTTGTGCGGGCGCAAAAATTTGAAATTGATTGTGAAGCACGATCAGCGAACGCCGAAATTTTTGTTCAGCGACGAAGAAAAAATCGAGCGCATTATCACGAATTTGCTCAGCAACGCGGTGAAATATACGCAGCGCGGAAAAATCATTTTTGATGTCAACTTTAATAAAAATAAAAAAATGCTCCAAATTCGCGTGCAGGACAGCGGCGTGGGAATGAGCCAGTCGGAATTGAAAGAAATTTTTGCGGCTTACCAGCGGGTGGATTCTTTCCAACGAAAAAAAATCAAAGGCACCGGATTGGGACTGGCAATAACGAAGCGTTTTCTCAATTTACTTAATGCAAAAATTGATGTGGACAGCAAGCCCGGAAAAGGTACGACTTTTCAGGTGCAAATTCCGGTGCGTGATTTTTCTGAGCATTTTGCAGATCGAACCGCTGTCGGCAGTAGTGAAACGCCGACCAAAAAACGTGTGGGAAAAAAGACCCGCACTGATTCGCGCGCTACGGTGCTCATGGTGGATGATAATCCTGACAACCAGTTCGCTGTGGAATCAATTTTATCCGGCAGAGGCTATCGGACATTTTTTGCCAGTAACGGTAAACAGGGAGTGAAGTTAGCCAAAAAAGTGAATCCGGATATTATTTTAATGGACATGCTGATGCCGGAAATGGACGGCTATCAGGCCACGAAAAAAATTCGCAGTCAAAAAAATATGGCGAAAGTGCCAATCATCGCGATCACGGCAAAAACTGCCGCTGAAGACAAAAACCGCGCCCTAAAAGCCGGCTGCAATGCTTATTTGTCAAAGCCTTTCAGCATGGAGCGCGTGATACAGACAATCGAAAAATGGACGGGGAAAGCCAATGGATGAGAAAGAGTTGCTGAATATGCTGGAAATTTTCGCCCATAAAATGAGAAATCCACTACACGCCGCCATGATCAATTTAGACGTGGCAAAAGTAAAATGCGAGAAAACGGCGGCGGATAAGGCGATTTCCAAACATTTACAGATCGCCGGAAATGAGGTGCAGAGCATCCACCGCCTCACCGAGCGGTTCATTGAATATGTGAAGTTACCGGAAAAAAAACGAAACAAAATTGATTTGAGAAAATTTTTGAGCAAATAATTTCGGGAAAAAAATGGCAGAAGAAAAAATATTAATCGCTGATGACGACGAATCCATCCGCGTGGGGATTGCGGCGTTGCTGGAGGAGGAAGGCTATTCTGTAATTGAAGCTGCGGACGGCGAAGAAGCCTGGCGCAAGCTGCAAAATGAACATTTCGCAGTGTTGCTGGCGGATTTGAAGATGCCCGGGCTGGACGGGCTGCAATTGCTGAAAAAAGTGAAAAAAGAAGATCTCGACACCCAGGTTGTAATAATTACCGGACAGGGGACAATTTCCACAGCCGTTCGGGCGATGAAATCCGGGGCGTACGATTATCTCACCAAGCCGGTGAATCCTGAGCGGATAAAATCGTTGTTGCCAAGAATTCTGGAACATTATCGACTGCGGGTTTCCCACGAGCAGCTTCAAGAGCAAATTCGTCAACTCACGCACTATGAGGACATGGTCGGGCAGAGCGCCGCCATGCAGGAAATTTACCGCATGATCGACGCCGTCGCCGACTCCACCGCAAATGTGGTTCTCACCGGCGAGAGCGGGACCGGCAAAGAATTGGTGGCGCGCGCAATTCACCGAAAAAGCGGCAGACGGGACAAACCGTTCATCGCCGTGAACGTCTCGGCGTTGCCGGAACAGATTCTGGAAAACGAACTCTTTGGCCACGAGCGCGGCGCTTTCACCGGTGCAATTAGCGAAAAGCCCGGCTGTTTCGAGATGGCGCACGGCGGCACGCTTTTTCTCGATGAAATCGGCGAGATGGCATACGACACGCAGGCAAAATTGCTGCGCGTGCTGGAGGAAAGGCGTTTTCGTCGTCTCGGCGGGAAAAAGGAACTGGAAGTAGATGTGCGCATCATTGCGGCGACAAACAGAAATTTGCAGCAAGCGGTGCAGGATGGACACCTGCGCGAGGATTTATATTTTCGTCTTTGCGTGGTGGAAATTAATTTGCCGCCTCTCCGCGACCGCATTGACGATATTCCTTTGTTGGCGGATGAATTTCTCCAATTGTTCAGCCGACAAAACAAGAAACAAATTTCCGGCATGGCAGCAGGTTTTCGTGATGCTTTGCTGCGCTATTCCTGGCCCGGGAATGTGCGGGAATTGAAAAATGTAATTGAGAGAGCAGTGCTGTTCACAGCAGGCAATAAACTCAATGAAAGCGTTTTGCCTCCTCATATTAAGGCCGGAAGCGCTGATGTTTCTCGGAAAGCTTCGATGCAACAAATTTCTCCACAGGAAGATGTGTTGATCATTCCCATTGGCGCGACTTATGAAGAAATCGAGCGGCAGGTGATTTTAGAGACGCTCAAGAAAACAGGTAATAACAAAACGAAAGCGGCAAAAATGCTGGGCGTCAGCTTAAAAACGATTCACAATAAATTGAATAAGTTTAAATAAGAGGCAAAATTCCGGATTCCAAACAAATTCCAACAATCAAATGATAAGCAGATTCTAAATAGCAGCCAAAGGTGCAGTCCGTTTTTGAAGTGGGCTGCACCTTGAATTTTTTTCGCATTTGAGCATGGTTCGCTGATTAATTTGTCAAAAGCTTTCTCGCAGATCCCGCGGATTTTCGCTGAATCAAAATCTTAATGCCAAATGACGAATGCCCACTCACCAATCCACTACTCACCAGAGCCTACTTACATCACAAACAAATCTCATTTTACTCAATTACATATAATTGCGACTTTCCGTCATATAAGGAGATGAAATACATTTTACCATCTGAAGAAATAGATGGACCGCAAAATATATACTGCTCGGGCAAAAGAGACAGTTTCCAGTTTAAAAATCCGCTATTAGAGATTGAAAAAAGATCACTCGAATTAGCCCAGCCTGATATCAAGTATACATTTCCTGCTGAATCGCAAATCAAATGTAAGCCCGAGCCACCCACTCCGCGTATAATCCATCTTAATGACCCGGAGTAATCCAAAGAATACAAATCAAGATCAGTAGAAAAGTAGAAGTTGCCCATTTTATCAATCGTAGGCGCAGTAAGATTATCAATGCGATCGTTTGTCCAATTTTTATGAGCGCTTATAGAAAATTCCCATACTACTTCTCCTTTTTCGTCAAACACAGTGTATGTTGAATCGCTCGTTGCAGCATATACTCTCCCGTTAGAATCGACAAGTGGATTAATTGCAAAGGGGTAGTCCCACATTACATTTCCATTGTTATCCATCGCCTTTAATGTCCCTGAGCTAAGAGAGTAAACATATAAGATACTTCCGTCAGGTGAAATAAGCGCTCCTGCGTTCCCAAACCCCGGAAGCGTCCATTTAAGAGTTCCATCGCTATTGAGAGCATAAAAATCCTTTATCGTGCTAAAATATAAAGTGCCGTCTAATCCAATGTTTACACCACGAAGACCGCATTCAATTTTGGATTCGGTGCAAAATTTCCATTTAATTGATCCGTCCGGATTAATGGCATAGAAACAACCATCCGTAGAACCAATGTAAATGATTCCGTCTTTATCAATTAATGGTGAGCTAGTAATATCATGGCCATCCAGATTGACTTTCCAAATAAAATTGCCGCTTTTATCAAACTTGAATAAATAGCCATCTGTATCTTGCAGTGAGTCGCTCCAGATGTTCCCCACTGATAAATAAACATGCTCTTCAGGCCCAATTGTGGTAAAAGTGAATTTACTGCCTCCTTGAGTGATTGTTACTATTTTTGAAATTCTCCCTTTTGTCGGGCCAGGATAAGGCGACCTGCCGGAGCTTTGCGGGTCATGATGAAACATAGGCCACGGACTATCCGCCAGCGAGGGCCAGGGAATATCCTGCTGCGGTTGAATATTCTCATCCGTCGGCTCGGTGCTGTTCTTTTTCTGACAAGCAAAAATCACGAGAACAGCCAACAGCAGGATGAGAATCGTTTTTGGTTTCATGCTCTCCTCTTGATAAGTTAGTGAATGGAATAATTGTGAAATTGAAAAAAAGATGCGATTAATAAAGTTTTTTGTGGGAGCAGGGTTTCAGGAGAAAACCCGGAGCGAATGCAAAAAAGAATAGTCTTGCAAAAGTCTGCGGACTATCCCACCTGCTCTCGCATTTTGCTTACTTAAATTTATAAAAAATAAAGATAAAGTCAAGCTTTTTTTGAGTTTTTTTAGCAGGAAATTGTGGATCGCAGGGAAGTCACAACTTCCCAGTCCTGACCGCCGAGCAAATTCCAAACAAAAGCAAAAGGTGTAGTCCACTTCCGAAGTGGACTACACCTTAAAAAAGAATAGGCAATATTTTTCATTTTTTTCCTTTCTTTTTTATTCGATACAATTCCCGACGACAAATGACAAGTGCAACTTAACCGATTAGCATTTACCTGCTACAACTCACCAAATAAAAGGCCGACTCCTTAACTCTGAATATGACGCCCATAAATTAAATGATTAATTTCTCATGCAAAAAAAACCTTGATTCTCTCCGATATTTTTTTACATTTAATCCCAATGGTTTCTTCCGAATAAAATTTCAAATAAAAATAAATCAAAATTTACAGGAGGCAGGTATGTTAAACTACATCTGGTTGGCTCTGGTCATTATCGCGCTGATTGTCGGCGCAATTAATGGCAAGATCGACGCCGTAACGAAAGCGGCTTTTAGTTATGCCAACACGTCCGTGGAAATCGCGTTGGGACTGATTGGCATCATGGCGCTGTGGCTGGGAATCATGAATATTGCGCAGAAAGCAGGGATGATTCGCGTGCTGGCGCGGGCGATCAGGCCCATTTCCCGATTTTTATTCCCGGAAGTGCCTCCCGAACATCCGGCGATGGGCGCAATGATTCTGAACATCGCCGCCAACTGGCTGGGGCTCTCCAACGCCGCCACGCCGCTGGGACTGAAAGCCATGGAAGAGCTGCAGGAATTAAATCCCCAAAAAGATACCGCCACCAACGCCATGGCAACGTTTCTCGCGCTGAACACAGCCAGCATTACCCTCATTCCGGCGACAATCATCGGCGTCCGCGTGACGCTGCATTCCTCCAATCCGGCAGAGATCATCGGAACGACGATCTTTGCTTCCTGCTGCGCGACGATTGTCGCGGTGACGGCCACGAAGCTTTTGCAGCGGCTCCCGGTTTTTCGGATCAAAAATGAAAACGACCAGCCAAACAATGACGATCCCGAATCTACGTCGAGCAAGGAGGAAAAATAATGTTTCAGAATATCATTACTTTCATTTCCACGTGGGCGATTCCATTTTTGTTGTTTGTGATTCCCGTGCTGGCGATAGTGAAAAAAGTCAAAGTGTACGAGGCTTTTGTTGACGGCGCCAAAGACGGATTCAATGTTGCGGTGACAATTATCCCCTATCTCGTGGCGATTTTAGTCGCGATTGGCATGTTCCGCGCGTCCGGCGCCATGGATCTGTTCGTCAAATTGATCTCGCCGATCACTAATTTTATCGGTATGCCCGCCGAGGCGTTGCCGGCGGCGCTGATGCGGCCTCTTTCCGGCAGCGGCACTCTCGGCATTGCTACCGAACTGATGAAACAGTACGGGCCTGATTCTTTCATCGGGCGACTGGTCTCCACATTTTACGGCAGCACAGAAACAACTTTTTACGTGATCGCTGTCTATTTTGGCGCCGTGGGCATCAAAAAAACGCGCCATGCGGTACCGGCGGGATTGATTGGCGATCTGGCGGGATTGTTGGCGGCGTTGTTTATTTGCAAAATTGTATTCGGGTAAAAAAGGAGCACGCGGATTTTGCGATTATCACAGATTTATTTTTACGGTACGACAAGGCAGCTTCACAATTCA
>JAADFU010000004.1 GCA_013152715.1 Calditrichota bacterium | reverse complement strand
ATCTGTCTTCGGCTGAAGCCTTGAAAATATTTTTCATTCAGGGCAAACGTTCCATCGTGGTCAGCGGCACGCACGGGAAAACCACGACCAGTTCTCTCTCGGCGTGGCTGCTGGAAGCTGCGGGAAAAGATCCGTCGTTTATGATTGGCGGCATTCCGAAAAATTTCAATCAGGGCTACAAGTTGGGCGCAAGCGATCTTTTCGTCGTGGAAGGCGATGAATACGATACCGCATTTTTTGACAAGGCGGCGAAATTTTTTCATTATTTACCGCACACGCTGATCGTCAACAACATCGAATTTGACCACGGCGACATTTACGATGATCTGGATCAAATCAAACAGGCGTTCCGGCGATTGGTCAATCTCGTGCCGCGCAACGGGCTTTTTCTGGCGAATGAGGAGGACGAAAATGTTCGCGAACTTATCCCGAGATCATTCGCGCCGGTGCAGACTTTTGGTTTGACAGAAACGGCTTTCTGGCGGGCGGACAATATCGATTTTCAGCCGGAAAAAACAAAATTTGACATTATTCGCGATGGGAAATTTTTTGCCAGAGTCGCTTCGCCGCTGTTCGGTTACCACAATATTCGCAACGTGCTGGCAGCAGGGGGCGCGGCGAATTTTTACGGTGTCTCCGCGGAAGCCATTGAGAATTCTCTGCCGCAATTTCAAAATATTGTCAAAAGACTCGACGTGAAAGCAGTGGTGAACAACATCACGATTTACGACGATTTTGCCCATCATCCGTCTAAAGTCAAATCGACAATTAACGGCTTGCGCACGAGATTTCCCGCGGCGCGCATCTGGGCGATTTTTGAACCGAGGACAGCGACATCGAAAATGAAAATCATGGAAGACAAATATGGGGAGGCGTTTGACGACGCTGATGTTGTCATTGTTGCTCCGCTGCATTTGCCGCAGAAAGTGCAGGCGGAGAAACGCATGTCTGTGGAAAGTTTAGTGGAAAAAATTAAAAAAAGGCGACGAGAAGTTCATCATTTGACGCCGGATGAAATTGTGAAATTTGTGTCCGAAAATGCCAAACCCGGCGATCAAATTTTAGTGATGAGCAACGGCAGTTTTGAAAATGTCCCCCAACGCATCGCTGATGCGCTTCGCGCTGGGAAATGAAGTTTAATTTACCCTTTCAAAGATTTGCAATTTTAAGGAAAAGATAGTAGCAGGCTATTTTTAGGAGAGGAAAACGAAAATGGCGAATGAGAAAAGACGGGCATCCTACGAAGGACATCGTGGAAAGCCGGACCGATCCAATTTAAGTAAAATCGATCGCATTTTGATTGATATTCAGAAACGTTTGCGGGATTCGATTGAGTCGGTGAGCATTGAAAATTTGAATGGCTATGAAAGGAAAAGGATTCACTCGTTTTTTGACGACCGCGATGATTTTGAGACGAAAAGCTACCGCCGGAACGGCCAAATTGTGTTGAAAGTTTTTCCTGTGGGTAATCTGAAAAAGTTTGCGCGGGAAAAGGCGGGAGAAGTGCTCGCCACCGGACAGACGTACATTTTCCCGCCGTTGCCCGGTTATGAGCGGTACATTATTCACAATTGTTTGCAGGATTTTGACGGCGTGGAAACGGCAAGCGAGGGCGAAGGCGAGTCGCGCCGGCTGGAAATTCGACCGGTGAAATTCGGCCGTTCTTTGAAAAGAATTATGAAAAAGATAAGAATATTTTAATGAGAATGAAAGCGGCGGTTTTTTACGGACCCGGCGACGTGCGCATTGAAGACAAGCCGGTGCGCAAAATTGGCAGCGATGAAGTGTTGATAAAAGTACGCGCTTGCGGCGTGTGCGGTACCGATGTCCATATTTTTGAGGGCGCGGCAGGCTCGGCAAAAGTGAGTCCGCCGGTCGTTCTCGGACACGAATTCTCCGGGGAGATTGTAGAAATTGGCGATGCTGTTTGCCGGTTGCGCGTTGGCGACCGCGTGACTATCGATCCCAATATCTCGTGCGGAAATTGTTATTATTGCCAGCGCGGTCAAGTGCATTTGTGCGAAAATCTGCGCGCCATTGGCGTGACTCAGGACGGCGGGTTTGCGGAGCTGGCGATCGTTTCGGAGAAGCAGGCTTTTCAATTGCCAGACAATGTCAGTTTTACGGCAGGCGCCATGGTTGAACCCATTGCCTGCTGTTTGCACGGAATCGATCTGGCAGAAATTAAACCTGCGGATTCTGTGCTCATTGTGGGCGGCGGAACTATCGGCATGATCATGCTGCAATTGGCGCGTTCCGTCGGGGCGAGTCGTATTTTCTTGAGCGAGCCCGAGGAAAAGAAACGCGCTCTGGCGGAAAAATTAGGCGCTGACGAAGCAATCGATCCCAACAAAATATCAGTGCCGGAAAGAATCCGCGAAAAAACAGGTCACGGCGTTGACGTGGCGATTGAGTGCGTTGGTTCAGCCGCTACGGCGAACGATGCGATTGCGTCTTGCGGTCGCGGCGGCAGAGTGATGTTATTTGGTCTCGCACCGCCGGAGTGCGAAATTTCCGTTCGTCCCTTTGAAATTTTCCGGCGCGAGCTGACGATTCGGTCGTCTTTTGTCAATCCGTTCACTCACGCGCGCGCCATTGATTTGCTTGCCGGAGGAAGAGTAAAAACGGAAACATTTATGTCCCGGAGCTTGCCGTTGGAAAAATTGGCGTCGGTTTTAGCCAAGGCTGAACTGCGTCGGGGCGGAAAAATTTTGATTTGTCCCGATTAATAAAACCGATGCGACGTGCAAGAAATTTCGCCCTGGCACAGTGAAAAATATTGCACAATCGAAATAACAATGCTTTTGGTTGGTTTGGTTCAATTACTTGAAAATAAAGAAATTAAAACGCCATTTTTGAGCAAGAAAAATATCTGGCATAGAATTTGTGAAAAGAAAACGCTTTGGTATTCTTGTCGATAATCGGGCGGGAAATAGCTTTCATTTTTTTTTGCCTCAAAACCGCTGAACAAAGAAATTTGCAAATAAATTAAATTTTTGTTGCAATTTAAAAAATAATTTTATAGATTTATAGATTATTAAATCAATTCAGCCTCACTTACCTAACTGTGACTTGTCACAATGACGAAAGGAGGTGAAAGCCGGCGTTTCTTCCAAAGTTCACTTCTAATTTAAAAAATTTTTAACACCTTAGTACATTAAGTCCAATGAACCAAAATGGAGGACGGAGTTTATGAAACGGTTAACTTTGCTATTAGTTTTGCTGATGGTTGTCGCTTTTTCCGCGACCCTGTTTGCGCAGCAGTTGGCGATTTTGAAGCCTGCCAAATTCGGTCAGAAGAGTGAAGCCATTCCCATCACCAAAAAACAGTACCAAAAAATGATGCAAAAATCCCGCGCCATGCAAGCGCCTGAAATCAAGGCGACTCATGCGGGTATCATCGACACATTGTCCAATCCTTTTGCGACGAGCGTAAACTGGGGCGTTGCCTCCGGCGACTCGCAGGCTGGATATTTTGATCCACCGGCAGCGTGCTACATCAAAGCTATCGGAGTAGTCGGACAGGCTTGGGGAACTGATGCACTTTCCGACGGCTACAATTTGATCATCAACAAAGCCGCTTACGGCTGGGAATTTGACGACAGTTGGTGGGACGGCGATGCCATTTACACCAAAGACAAAGGTTTGCCCACTTTGTTAGGTGATTTGATGTGGGGCGAATTCCCCAACACAGTCGTTGACGGCCAACGCGTGTGGACAGAGATGATCTGGCTGGGCCAGGAACCGGACAGCCAAGGCGAAGGTTTTGTCATAACGGTCATCCCTTATGGCGGATCCTACATGGGAACCGATGCCGGATCAGACAATCCCGATGATCCCAGTGATGTCTATCGTCTGGCAAAATACTACCAGGGCGGCCGCAGCGGACATGACCCGCAGTTCACGGTGAGACATTATTCTGTAACTTGGAAAGTCGTGGTTGAGTTTTATCAGAATACGCCGCCGAGCATTACTGTAACAGGCGGTCCTTACGCCACAGTGCTGAACTCTGACGCCAGAACACTTCACACGCACATCACGGACATCGACGCTAATGACGTCAATATGGCTGGTGTTGCTTCCGCTAATTTGTATTACAAAGTCAATGACGGCGATTGGAACACAGTACCCATGACCATGGTCAGCGGTACCGATACAGACGGCGATTGGGACGGCGTTGTTCCTGCCGGCGTTTTGACTGCTGGCGATGTCTTGACCTATAAGTTCGATGCCACGGATAAAGCTGGCGCGACGAGTGAAATTCTCGGCGGTTCTTACGGCTTCTTCATGAAATACAATGAAATTCTGGTTTTCTACAATGATGATGGTGGTTCTTATCCGTCATGGATTTTAAGCCCTTACTATGATAATCTGTGGGCAAACGACACTATCCCCTATGGCTACGATGTGTGGGTCGGTTTGAATGATGGCCCGTTGTCAGCAACATTAGTGAACCAGTACGACTACATTGTTGACATCGACGCTAATTCACCGGCGACGTTGAATGACGATGTTTTTGGCGCCTGGTTCGCTTCGGGCACCAAATATATGTTCTGGTCATCGCAGGAATGGGCCGGAAGTTTATGGGGATGGAGCCGTGATTCAACTTTTGCTGCAGATGATTGGCACAATGCTTATATGGGTATAGGTCATGTCGCCCATGATATTAATTATGCTGCTGCTGGCGATCAAGACTTAGCCTTTCCCATCAATCCTGTGGCAGGAGATATCATTAGCGGTGGACTAGCAACTTTCGTTGCCGACAGTTTACAACTTTATTATAATCCAAAGTTTGAATTAGGCTTTAGCAGTTGGATTGATCAGGTAGATCCTGGCGACGGGGCTGTCACTTGTTTCACCGACTCAGCTCAAGGTCGAAGTGTTGGAGTTCACAAAGAGTATAACGGCAGTAAAACTGTTTTCTTAGGTTTTGATCAATTAAGCTTGGATACAGGCGCGCTGCCGACCTACACAGCGACTGACGGCTATCACTGGACAGAACCTAATGTCAGCAGTGTAGTTGATAATGCTCTGGATTGGTTTGGCGCTCCGACAGACGTCAATGACGCTGTACAACCGGCTGTGGCGATGAAATATGACATGAGCCAGAACTATCCGAACCCGTTCAATCCTCAGACGCGAATCAGCTACACTATTGCCAAACCGGGCAATGTGAAATTAGCTGTGTACAACGTTCTGGGACAAAAAGTAGCGACATTGGTGGATGAATACAAGGCTGCCAGCACCTACCGCGTGACCTTTGACGCCAGCAACTTGACCAGTGGTGTTTACTTCTACCGCTTAGAAACTGGCGATTTCTCAAAGACAATGAAGATGATGCTGTTACGCTAAACCGGCGATCAGGTAAGTGAAGGCATAAATAAGCCGCTGAGGTATTTTTCTCCTCAGCGGCTTTTTTATTTTGGCTGAATTTTTCTCCCGCTTTTTCTCAAATTTTTTCTGCAAATTTTAATTGATTTCTTTGGTAAAAACGATTACATTATTCTCACCAGCCTTTTATCAGCGTTCGCGGCGTAATTTTGGAATTAGGCAAATATTATTTTGGGAAGATGTCGCATGAGAAAGAAAATATTTCTTTTGGCCATTAGCTTATTGTGGCAATCTATTCTTCTGGCGAATAATTCAAATCCGTCTGATGTGGACGTAGTGCCTGGAGTTGTTGTTGCCAGGGCTAAAACCAATGCCCTTTCACAGCAAAACCCAAATTTGAACAAATTAAACTTGAGCGGAATTAACAAAATTGAACCGGCATTTTCCGATCAGCTACCGAATTCTCCGTTGTTTTCGGTTTTTCGCATTTATTTTTCTAAAAAATTTTCGCCAAGGGATATGGCGGTGAAGTTATCTGCAACCGGGCTTTTCGAATATGTGGAGCCTGTTTATGTGAGTCGGATATTAGGCTTTGTCCCCAATGATACGCTTTTTGCACGACAGTTTTATCTTCAGCAGACACAAACCGATCTGGCGTGGACGATCAGCAGCGGCTCGCCGGATGTGGTAATTGCCATCGTGGACAATGGCACCGATTACACTCATCCTGATTTAGCGGAACATTTGTGGACAAATTTTGCCGAAGCCAACGGCGTCGCCGGCGTTGACGACGACGGAAACGGCTACGTCGATGACGTTCACGGCTGGGATTTCGGGAATGACGACGCGGATCCGGTCAACAGCACCGAAACGAGCAGAATCGCCGCGCACGGCACACACACTGCGGGTCTCGCCGCCGCAGTGACAAATAATGTGACCGGAATTGCAGGCGCTGGTTTTTCCTGTCATTTCATGCCGGTGAAAGTAAGCGCAGACGACGACCCGCTGCAAATTCCTTTCGGCTACGATGGTATTATTTACGCTGCGGACAATGGCGCGGACATTATTAATTGCAGTTGGGGACATGCGGGCTCTTTTTCTCAATTCGAGCAGGATGTGATAAATTACGCCGTGAGCAAGGGATGCTTGATTGTGGCTGCCGGGGGAAATAGCAATACTGACAAATTATTTTACCCTGCCAGCTACGTTCATGTTTTCGCTGTCGCGGCGGTGGACGAAAACGATCGCAAAGCAAGCTACTCCAGTTTCGGCGATTTCATCGACATCGCTGCGCCCGGCGGAGATGAGCCCATCGGAAAACCGGGGCTGCTCAGTTTGTATCCGGTGAGTCAGGGCAGCTACGGCGAAATGTCCGGCACTTCCATGGCGTCGCCGCTAACTGCTGGCATTATGGGACTGCTGCGGGCGCAATATCCCGATTGGAACATGCTGCGGCTTTACCGACAGTTGGCGTTGACTGCGGATCGGATCGATGACAAAAATCCGGATTACGCAGGCAAACTGGGCGTCGGCAGAGTGAACAGTTTCCGCGCGCTGACAGAAGCAAATCTTCCTGAAAGTCCGGCTGAAATTCATTTCTTCAGCGCCGGCGTTAGCGACACGGTTGCCGGAAATGCAAATTTTCTTTTTGAAAGAAACGAAATCATTCACGTCAGCGCGGCTTATCAGAATTTTGCATTGAGCGCGGGAAGAAATTTTCAGCTTCGGCTACTCAGCCTTGATCCCGATCTGGAAACGCTCGACGCCACGGTGCAAATTGCAAATTTCCCGCCGGACTCAATTGTGAAACTGGAAAATGCGTTGAGCTTTCGCATCTCTGAAAACGCTCAAACTCATCTGGCGCCTTTGGTGCTCAATTTTGAATTGGAAAACGGCGCGGGAGGTGCGGACACAATTTTCGTTCCGGTGGGAAAATCTGCCGTGCTGCTGGTTGATGACGACGGCGGAAAAAATATCGATGAATTTTACACTTTTTGGCTGAAGAAATTGAAAGTGGATTTTTTGCGCTGGGACAGAGAATTTTTAGGCAGCCCGCCGTCAATTTTCATGCGCCATTTCCCGATGACGATCTGGTTCTGCGAATGGGCGTTTCCCAGTCTGGATGCGGACGATCGCGCCGCATTGACGGATTATCTGGATCGCGGCGGCGATCTTTTCATTTCCGGCCAGGACATCGGCTGGGATCTGGCCGATCCGAACGGCGAACATAGTCAGTTTTCAGAAGAAGCACAAGCATTTTACGAAAATTATTTGCATTCCGTTTACAAAAATGACAACAGTCTATCGGAAAAAGTCGAGGGAATGCCAGGCACTTTTGGCCAGGATTTGAATTTCAAAATTTATCAGCCGGGGATCCCTTTTCATTTTCAATTTCCCGACTGGATTGAGCCTGCCAGTGGAGCTGTTTCCTGTTTTCGTTACGAAAATCAACGAGGCGCCGGCGTCTATTTTCAGGGACAACATCGGGTGCTGAATCTTGGGTTTGGCTTCGAGGCGATTGATAGCCAGCAAAACGAAGACCCGGAGCGAATCTCCCGTCCGAGGCAGGAATTCATGCAGCGGATTTTTCAGTTTCTGGGGCCTTTGCGTCATCAGCCCGTTGCTGACGCGGAAAATGATTCATCAGTGGCAGTAACTTTTCGCGCGGAACTTGCGCCGCTGGTCGATGTTACGGATTCGCTTTATTTATCGTATCGTCCGCAATTTTTCCAGCAGTTTTCACGCGTAGCAATTCATGTCTCCGACGCGGGAACCGGCGCGATTGTCATCCATTTTGAAAATTACAATGGCGAGATTGAATATTTTTTTCAGTTGAAAGATCCCTATTTCACGTTCTCGCTGCCGGTGGATGCGCCGAGCCACACTTTCTCTTTTCGCCTTGGGGCGGACGAAGAAAAGCCCAAACTGGCGCACGTTCCGCCGCCGGATATTATCGCGCAGAACAAGCCGCGCAAAATTACGGTTGCGGTTACGGACAATTTAGCAGTCGATGCGAGTTCGGTGGAATTGCATTTTTCCGTGGGAGGTGTGAGCGACTCACTCTCGATGGTTGCTGCGGGTGAAAATCTGTTTGTTGCGGAAATTCCCCCACTGGGCGTAATCGGCGATTCTGTGGTTTATTTTTTCACGGCTTCGGACGCGGCGAAAAATCCTAATCGCGCACGGTCGGAAAATTTTTCCTATTTCATCGGCAGAGAAAGTTTCGAGTTTGGATTCGATTCTTGGCAGTCCGATTCGACCTGCTGGCGGCTGGATGATCGGGAGTACCATTCGGCCATGTTCAGCGTGTCAACTTTTCCCGGCGGCGCCTATCCTAAAAACACAGACGCTTCACTTTACTTGATCCCCGGAATTCCTGTGCGTGCTTTGAAAGAAGTGAATTTGACTTTCTGGACAAAATATGAAATGGAATCCGGGCACGATTTTGGCGCAGTGGAACTGAAAACGAATTCTGCGGGCGCGTGGCAACTCGTCGGAGAACGCATCGGCGGCGAGACGGACCATTGGCGGGAAATTCAAATCCCGCTCGATTCATTTTATTTTGAGAACGACGATTCTGTCTTTTTGCGATTTCATTTTCAGAGCGATTCTGTTCAGGAAAAACCGATGGCGGGCTGGTTCATCGATGATATTGAATTTCAAAAAAAATCGGGCACGGAAATTTCTGCAAAAGAAAAACAAATAGCGCTGGTTCCCGAATTATTTACTTTGTCAGCAAACTTTCCCAATCCGTTCAATTCTGTTACGCGAATCCGCTACTGGCTGCGCGAACCATCGGAAGTGCGGTTTGTCATTTTGAATCTCAAAGGCCAGCGCGTGTGGGAAAGTCGTTTGTCCGCGCAGCAGTCCGGATTTCACGATCTCGTCTGGGACGGAACCAACTTTCTTGGCGGACGTTGCACTACCGGAGTCTATTTTTTGCGGATGACTGCCGGAAAAAAACAATTGACAAAGACGATGAAAATGATTTTATTACAATAGGGGGCGTAATGGCGCTGCCGAACTGGTATCGTCGCTGCGTCGGCTGCGGCGCGGGACGAGACAAACGGGAAATGTTGAGAGTCGTGAAAAATAAAGACCAGCCGCCAGAACCCGATTTGCAGCAGAGAAAACCGGGCCGGGGCGCCTACGTTTGTCCGAGTAGTCAATGCGTGACGCTGGCGAAAAAAAAGCGCGGGTTGGAACGGTCGTTTCGCTGCGCGTTCGACGATCAAATTTATGAAAAATTGATTCAGCAGGTGAAAACTGTTGAAAACGGAAAAAGCTAAATCGCTGCTTCATCTGGCGCAAAAAGGCAGAATGCTGGAAATCGGCAAAACTGCGGTTTTGATTTTGATCAAAAGGAAAAAAGCCGCGCTGGTCATTGTCGCGCTGGACGCCTCGGAAAAATTGAAACGGGAAATAGAAGTGGAATGTCGACGATTTTCCATTCCGCTCTATTTGTTCGGCGTCAGAGACGAACTGGGCAAAATTTGCGGCAGAAACGAAGTGGCAGCGCTTGCTGTTTCCAATAAAAATTTAGCCGCAGAGTTGAAAAAATATCTGTTGTGATCATAATCGTGATTGTCGGCGCAGCAAAAGTTTGAGCAACGGATAGCCCCGCGAATCAATTCGCCGCAAATCATTTTTTTCTTCGCGTCGCCGTGGCCTGGAGTGAGTAAAAAGATTTTCCACACGGAGACGCAAAACCACAAAGATTAAAAAAATATTGCGTTGAGAGAATCAATCACTCTTTTTGGTAAGATGTCGCCCACCTGTCAGGTCGGCGACATTTGATTTAAGTAAAGGAACTTCAAAAATATGTCGAGAAACGATGACCGGCCGGAGCGGGTGAAACGGATTGTCAAAAAATTAGAAAATGCTTTCGGAATTCCCCAAAGGAAAAATGTCAGCGATCCTTTGAGCACTTTGATTTTAACGGTTCTTTCGCAGAGCACAAATGACAAAAATCGCGACACAGCATATCGACGACTGCAGGAAAAATATTCCACCTGGGAACAAGTCATGCGCGGCGATGTCAAGGTAATTGCCGACGCCATTCGTCCTGGCGGGCTTGCCAATCAGAAGAGCGAACGCATTCAGGCGATTTTACGCTGGATTTACGATGAGTACGGAAAGTTGGAACTGGATTTTGTCTGCGACATGAAGCCGGATGAAATTATTGAAAAATTTACCCGGCTCAAAGGCGTGGGCGTGAAGACGATCAGTGTGGTGATGATGTTCTCCTGCGGCATTGATATTTTTCCGGTGGACACACACGTTCATCGAATTTGCCGACGGCTGGGTCTTGTCCCGGACAAGGCTACAGCGGAAAAGACCTTTTGGCAAATGCAGCCATTGGTTCCGCCTGGAAAATCTTACTCGCTGCACATGAATTTCCTCAAATTGGGCAGAACCATCTGTTTCGCTCGCAAACCAAAATGTGAGATTTGCCCGATTCAGAGAGAGTGTGATTATTTTCGTCATCATTAAAATTCTCTTTTAATCACAACCGATCTGGTTATTGGGGAAGATGATGTGTCTCTCCTTAAAGTTATGGCTGCCTATTTACGCCGGAAAATCCCTGATAAAGCACTTGCATTTAAAAGTTAAATTAGCTATTTTTTATTTTCTTTAATTCGTTGAACGCAGATGCCATCCTTATCAAAAAGGAATGGCGTCTGGCTATTTTACGCGGAGCAAATTTATGGCAAAATTAAAATTAGTCATTCCCAAAGGCCGAATTTATTCGAATGTGGTCGGGCTTTTGAACGATGCCGGGTTTGGCGTGGAGACAGCGGAGAGGGTTTACATTCCCCGAGTGGAAGATCGGGAAATTGAAGCAAAAATCATGAAGCCGCAAAATATCCCCAAATTGGTAGAATTGGGGTCGCACGATGCCGGTTTTACAGGATACGATTGGATTGCAGAAACGCAGGCGAATGTGGTTGAAGTGCTGGATTTGGGAATGGATCGTGTGAGCATTGTCGCGGCGGTGCCGGAGAATCTGGCAAATGCAAATTTAAAAAATCAAAAAATCGTGGTCGCGACTGAATATGAACAAATCGCGCGCCATTTTCTCGAAAAAGAGGGATATTCTTTTTTGTTGTTGCGAACTTTCGGCGCAACAGAAGTCTTTCCGCCGCACGATGCGGATATGATTGTTGATAATACTTCTACAGGAAGGACGCTCAAAGAACACAACTTGCACATTATTCACACAGTTATCAGTTCCTCGACGCGCTTTATTGCAAATAAGGAGGCGTTAGCTGATCCGTGGAAACGGGAGAAAATTGAAGAAATGAAAATGCTCTTTCAAGCGGTTCTTGATGCTCGCGAAAGGGTAATGTTGGAAATGAACGTGCCGAGTGAAAAATTTGAGAAAATTATCAAAATTTTGCCCTGTATGCGTTCGCCAACTATTTCACAGCTTTATGGCGGAAAAGGCTATGCCGTGAAAGTTGCAGTGAAAAAATCGGAGGTGGTTAAGCTCATTCCCATGCTGAAAAAAATTGGCGCTACGGATATTTTGGAATACGATTTCAAGAAGGTCGTTTTATGAGTTTTTTTATTAAAGATTCAGTGAAACAGCTTGAAAGCTACGTGGTCTCACAGGATCAGTCTGTCATCAAGCTCAATCAAAACGAATCCGCTTACGATGTCCCAAGTGGATTGAAAGAAGAGATTCTTCATCGTCTCGAACGACAGAGTTGGAATCGGTATTGTGAAAATAGACCCGGCGGTTTAATTTCGGAGATAGCAGCATACAGAAATTTTCCCGAGCAGGGCATTCTGGCGGGTAATGGTTCCAATGAAATGATTCAAACCGTGATTTCCGGGACTTGTCGCGAGGGCGACAGCATTGTTGTCGCGAGCCCGGGATTTTCTGTCTATCCGCGTTTGGCAAAGATTTGGAATATTGATACAATCCCCGTACCGCTTCAGGATGATTTTAGCTTCGATATTCCAGTAATTATTGAGAAGGCGCAAAATGCGCGTATGATAATCCTGGCGTCGCCGAATAATCCGACCGGGTCGGTTTTGCAGCCGGACGAAATTTCGAAAATTTTGGAATCCATTCCCGGCATCTTTGTCCTTGATGAGGCGTATTTTGAATTTCACGGAGATACAGCTCAGAATTTAATAGAGAAAAATGAGCGGCTCATCATTTTGGGCACCTTTTCCAAAGCGTTCAGTCTGGCAGGTCTGCGGCTGGGGTATTTGTTGGCACAACCTGCTGTCGCACAGCAATTGGAAAAAGCGAAGCTGCCTTTTTCAGTTGGCATTTTTCAGCAGATCGCCGGAGAAATTTTATTGAAAAATAGAGATCAATTGCAGCCCGTTATTGATGAAATCATTGAACAGCGGGATTGGTTGTTTGGCCAGGTCTCGCAACGAGAAACCGTTTCAGCAGTCGCTTCAGCGGCGAATTTTTTTCTGTTTCGATTGTCAGGATTTGACGGCGCTGGGTTGTTTAAAGAATTTTATAAAAGAGGAATCCTGTTGCGCCATTTCCGAGATGAACGCATTAGCGATTTTCTTCGCGTTTCAATTGGTACGCCAAAAGAAAATAAAAAGTTTTTACAAATATTGGATGAAATCAGGGCGGCTTAATGAAAGTAGAAGCGATTTTGTTTGACATGGACGGCGTTTTAGTGGATGTTTCCCAATCCTATCGCTACGCCATTAAAAAGACAGCGGAATTTTTCACCGGCGATGAAATTCAATTTTTGGAAATTCAGCAGGTGAAAAATCGCGGCGGCTATAATAATGATTGGGATTGCGCACATGCTATTATCACAGAACATGGCAAAGATGCATACCACTGGGAAATTGTGGACAAATTCCAGGAATTTTATCTGGGGAAAAATTTTGACGGATTTATAAAAAATGAAACCATGTTGATCAAGCCGACCGTGTTGGAATCGTTGTTTCACCGGTTCAGGTTGGGAATTGTTACAGGCCGTCCAAAAATCGAAGCGGAATTTGTTTTGAGCCGTTTTGAGGCAGAAAATTATTTCGAGGTGTTGATCGCCCTGGAGGACACGCCGCCTGGAAAAGGAAAGCCAGAACCTGATGGTATTTTACTGGCAATGAAAAAATTAGGCGTCAAAACCGCTGTCTATCTGGGCGATTCAATCGATGACATGAAAGCTGCCGTGGCTGCGGGAGTTATTCCGGTCGGAGTTTTATCTGTCAACGATACCGGGCTGGGACAAACAGATTTGCTCAAGTCAGCCGGAGCACAGTTCATTTTAAATGATGTGAATGAGATTTTGAATTTGGAGCTCGTAGTTCAGAGTTCATA